>CANHXV010000004.1 GCA_947464665.1 Comamonadaceae bacterium | reverse complement strand
ATTTCATTGCGAGACACCTTTCGCAGCGTCAGGATCTACGCCCAGAGCATTCAACTTGGCACCCACCAAACGCCGGTATTCAGAATTTTCCTCCAACTGACGCCATGCTTCGCTGTAAGCTTTGATGGCTTCTGGCGACTTGTTTTGAGCGGCATGAAGATCGCCTTGAACATCAGAAGCAAGTCCGGCAAATGCAGGATCAAAGGGTTTTGACAGCGTTTTTAAAGCATCGTCATAGGATTTTTGCTGCATTTGTAAGTTGGCCAAGCGCAGACGGGCCAATTGGACCGTGCCTTGATCGGATGCACTTTCGCTGGCCCATTGCAGGGCCGCTTTTGCGGCATCCGTTTTGTCTGTCATTTGAAAGGATTTGGCCGCCAGCAGCGCTGATTGGGCAGCGAAAGTGGTGCCCGGGAAGCGCTCCTTCATGTCCGTCCAAGCGCGCTCAAGCTTGACCAAATCACCCGCAACTGCTGACTTTTCAAGCTCGTCAAAGAGTGCCGACGCCTTGCCAGACTGTTGCCCTTGCCAATATTGATAACCATTCCAACCAGCATAAGAGCCCAACACGGCGATCAAAAGCCAGGTGATAGCGTTACCGTATTTTTTCCAAAAGTGCTTGAGTTCATCAAGTTGCTCTTGTTCTTCTAAATCGAGATGTGATGCCATATTCAGCTTTAAATTAAGAGATGGATTGTAGGCTGTGGGCCCAAGTGTCCAAGTTTGCAAGAGATTCTGTCCTTTGAGCCCCACCAACTTCGCGCAAGGGCTTGACTGAAACGGTATTTTGAACAAGCTCATCTGCTCCAAAAATCAGCGCAAAAGCCGCACCACTGGTATCGGCTTTTTTAAATTGACTTTTCATGCTGCCAACGCCCTCACCTGAGCCTGCATGCATTTGGACATTGACACCCAAGGCGCGGAGTTGTCTCAGGTAGTTCAAAACCAGAGGCAAGTTGCTTGCGTCAGGTACGATGGCATAAGCATCGGGCGTGGCATCAGGCAATTGCACACCCTGTTCTTCTAGTAAGGCCAAAACGCGTTCAAGTCCTAAGGCCCAGCCCACAGCAGGCGCGGGCTTGCCACCTACTTGCTCAATCAAATAGTCATAACGACCGCCACCACAAACTGTGCCTTGAGAACCCAACTGATCGGTGATGAATTCGAACACGGTGAGGTTGTAATAATCCATGCCGCGAACCAGGCGTGGATTCAACGAATACCGCACGCCATTGGCATCGAGAATTTGACGCAAGGCGTTGAAGTGGGCAAGGGAGGCCTCACCCAAAAAATTCATCAGTTGAGGCGCTGACTCAACCACTTCTTTCATGGCAGGATTTTTGGTGTCCAAAATTCGAAGCGGGTTGGTGTACAAGCGACGCTTTGCATCCTCGTCCAAAACAGCTTGGTGTTTTTCAAAGTGTGTGATCAAGGCAGCCCGATGTGACAACCTCTCTGGTGGTTGCCCCAAACTATTGAGTTCAAGGCGAACATTTTTCAGGCCAATGGCTAGCCATAAATCATGCGCCAACAAAATAACTTCAGCATCAATTTCAGGGCCTTGAAAACCCAAGACCTCGGCGCCAATTTGGTGAAACTGTCTGTAGCGTCCACGCTGAGGGCGTTCGTGTCTAAACATAGGGCCCATGTAATACAAACGCTTACCGCCCTCATAAAGCATGTTGTGCTCAACCACTGCACGCACCACACCAGCTGTACTTTCAGGGCGCAAAGTCAGGGCTTCGCCATTGAGGCGATCTTCGAAGGAGTACATTTCCTTCTCCACGATGTCGGTTACTTCGCCCAAGCCGCGCACAAAAAGTGCCGTGGGTTCGACAATGGGCGTGCGGATATTTCGGTATGCGTATCGGGCCATTAAGTTTCGCACAACGCCTTCAAGCCATTCCCATTTGGCGGACTCACCGGGCAATACATCGTTCATGCCTTTAACGGCAGTGATTTTTTTAAACGCGCTCAATTTAGATGAAAATTCTTTGGATGGAATGTCAGACATAAAAAATCAATTAGCCGTTTTTGCAATGCCGCCAAAACGGTTGTCGATGTATTGCTCGACCAGGGTTTGAAACTCTTTGGCAATGTTGTCGCCACGCAAGGTGAGTTTTTTTTCACCATCAATGAAGACCGGTGCGGCAGGGGCTTCCCCAGTACCTGGCAAACTGATACCGATATCGGCATGTTTGCTTTCCCCTGGGCCATTCACAATACAGCCCATGACAGCCAATTTCAAGTGCTCGACACCCGGATAACGGTTTCGCCAAACTGGCATTTGAGCACGCAAAAAATCATCGATTTGTTTGGCCAGTTCTTGAAATGTGCTGCTGGTGGTTCGGCCACAACCTGGACATGCAGTGACGCTAGGTACAAAAATTCGCAAGCCCAAAGATTGCAAAATTTCTGATGCAATGACCACTTCTTGAGTGCGAGCCTCGCCGGGTTGTGGCGTGAGAGAGACCCTGATGGTGTCGCCGATACCCTCTTGAAGCAAGATGGCCAAAGCAGTGCTTGAGGCAACGGTGCCTTTGGTTCCCATACCAGCTTCTGTTAGACCCAAATGCAAAGGGTAATCGGTGCGTCTGCCCAGCTCTCGGTATACAGCGATCAAATCTTGGACGCCCGAGACCTTGCACGACAGCATGATTTGTGCACGCGCCATGCCCATCTCGTGCGCCTTGTCAGCCGAAGTAATGGCAGAGGTAATGAGTGCCTCGTACATCACTTGTCGAGATTCCCACGGTGTTTTTCTTTGACTGTTTTGATCCATCAACTCAGCCAACAACTCTTGGTCTAGGCTACCCCAATTGACGCCAATTCGAACAGGCTTATTCCAACGCATGGCCGCTTCGATCATTTGTCCAAATTGAAGATCGTGCTTATCGCCTTTTCCAACATTACCAGGATTGATTCGGTATTTGGAAAGCGCTTCTGCACAAGCTGGATGATCGCTTAGCAATCTATGACCGTTGTAGTGGAAGTCGCCAATCAGGGGCACATCGATGCCCATTTTGTCGAGCTGATCTCGGATGTGTGGCACGGCCTCTGCAGCCTCTGGCGTATTGACCGTCAAACGAACCAATTCAGACCCGGCCAAGGCCAACTCTTTAACTTGGATGGCTGTGCCTATGACATCAACCGTATCGGTGTTGGTCATAGACTGAACACGAACAGGCGCTTGCCCCCCCACCGTCACTACCCGCTGACCCCAAACCACTTGAGATTGAAGGCTGTGCCTTGGGCGAGGAATAGCGGCAGGAATGGCCTCGGCCACGGTCTTAGGAATGACAATAGGTTCCATCATTTTTTGACCTCTAGAGTTGGAGGATTTGAGTCTTTGGGTGTGTTGCGGCGATTGGCATCAAGGGCAGGTGTAGAGCTCTCAAATACCAAAGCCTTAGGAAGTTCGACTTGCGTTGAATCAGGGACTGCTTGTTCTTGAACCGGTGGTGGCATGGTCGGCACCACTTCGGACACCTCAGGCTTCGTCTTCACATTGAAAACGTGGCGTTGCAGGTCGGCGGAATAGGCCCCTGCCAAAAGGCAAATGATTGCGAACAAGATCCAAAGTTTGCCGCCTCGACGGTTTGTGCCACTGGGTTGATCCATTCGATGTGTTTTGAAGGAAGATCTGCTTTCAGATTCAATCAGCTGTAGGGGTTTTAAACCGTTGGTCATTTGAGGCATCAGTGCCAAAACGGGATCGGCTTCGATTTTTAAAAAACGACAAACTTTGGCTGCCAATGCGCGTGCAAAAACTGGCTCAGGCAAGCTTTCAAACCGATCCGCCTCAAGGGCTTCTAATTGTTTGATACTGACTTTGAGATTCACAGACAACACCGCCAAATGCAAACCTGCTTTTTCACGAGCAGACCGCATGATGGCCCCAGGGGATTTGGGCAACTGGGGCACAGAAGCCTCAACGACGAGCTCAGTCATGTGGGACGCCATCCTGGTAGGCGCGCCATTGCGCTGAATTTGAAAAATGAAGTCCTAACATCTTGCCCCAATGGTTCTTTTTAACTGCTTGATTCTGGCGCTCTGCAAGCTGCAAAGCAAGCCACACCGATTGTGCACTCACAGAGGGAGAATCATTCAAATATTCAAGAATTTTCTCAGCTTCTAAGAACTTTCCCAACTGAATTTTGAGGTCAACCAGTTCTATGACATCAGAAATCAAGCCAGGCTGTTGGGCGAAGGCTTCAGACATCCTTGTGTTGGCGGCCTCAAATTGCTTGTTTCGCCATAGGCACTGACCCCAAATCCAGTTCGTTCTGACCTGATCAGGGCCCACGAAAAGGTCGAACGCGCGTTTAAAATTTTCAAATGCAGCTTCAAAATGGCCATTTTGGCATTCAAAAACACCCCATTGGTAGGCTATTTGAGGGTCTTCGGGGGCTGCCTCCATGGCCTGTTGAAAGAATTTTTGGGCCAACTCCACCTTATTTTGCTGTCGTAAAAGAAGGGCCTTCAGGACCAAAGCGGGCGCATGTTGAGGCATCAAATTCAATGCTTGGTTAACCTCTTCCAATGCATACACAGACATTCCTGCTTGAAAGTAGGCAGAAGCCAAGGCCGTTCGCGCCTGCGTTCGCAACAACCATGGAGAAGTCTCTGCGGACATGGGAAACCAAGCATTGGCCATAGGCAAATGCAAGCCCATTGAAACAAAAAGTAAGGTCAAGAACCGTCTTGCCCTGAAGTAGGAGGCAAGAGCTTCGAGTCGTGTCATCAGATGTGAGGTGAGTCGATGCTTGGTGTGGCAGCGTGCCATTGAATGGGAACTGAACGTTGTTGGGCAATTCGCTCTGCTACACCTGTCCGGTCTTTGACGTCGCCCGCCAATTGTCCGCAAGCTGCATCGATGTCGTCACCCCGCGTTTTTCGGACAGTGGTGACAAACCCTGCGTCTAAAAGCACCGTTGCAAATTTCTGTACCGTTGAGTCGTCTGATCTTAAAAGACCCGACTCTTTGAACGGATTGAAGGGGATGAGATTGAATTTGCACCGAAGTCCCAAGGTGGCATGGTGCCGAATAAGTTGGACCAACTCCTTGGCATGTGTCACTTGGTCATTCACCCCCTTCAACATGCAATATTCAAAGGTGATGAAATCTCGGGGTGCTTTTTCCAAATAACGAGTGCACTCAGACAGTAATTCGTCCAAGGGGTACTTGCGATTCAAAGGCACTAAATTGTCACGCAATGCATCGGTGGGTGCGTGCAATGAAACGGCCAAGGCCACTGGGCAATCGACTGACAAACGCGTCATCATGGGCACCACACCCGACGTAGAGACAGTGACACGTCGACGCGACAAGCCGTAGCCATGATCGTCTAGCATGGCCTTCAAAGCTGGAACCAAAGCGTTGTAATTTTGCAGCGGTTCACCCATTCCCATCATGACCACATTGGAAATCACGCGATCTGTTTGGTTCAAATGGCGGCGTAAAAAATGTTCAGCAAACCAGAGTTGAGCCAAAATTTCGGCCGTGCTTAAATTGCGACTAAATCCTTGGTGCCCTGTGGAGCAAAAGCGACATCCCACAGCACAACCAGCCTGGGAAGAAACGCACAACGTACCTCGATCGTCTTCGGGAATAAAGACGGCTTCAACGGCATCGCCGGAACCTACATCGAACAACCATTTGATGGTGCCGTCTTTGGAGAACTGTTGCGTCAAAATAGGCAAAGCCGCCACGTGGGCATGGAGCTTTAACTTCTCGCGCAGTGATTTTGCAATGTCAGACATGTCGTCAAAATTAGACAAACCACGCTGATGAATCCAGCGAAAAAGCTGGGTGGCGCGAAAACGTTTTTCGCCCAAGCCTTCGCAAAAAACGGCCAAGCCTTCAAGGTCAAATTCAAGAAGGTTGGCCGTCATGGCGGAAAAAAGAAAGTTCTTGTCCGCGAGCTAATTGCAGTGGCTGATTAGCGGTGATTAACGTGAATAGACGTTCATGCCAGCAAAAAAGAAGCTGATTTCTACAGCTGCTGTTTCGGCAGCGTCAGAGCCGTGAACAGCGTTGGCGTCGATGCTTTCGGCAAAGTCAGCACGAATGGTGCCGGGGGCTGCTTTCTTTGGATCTGTGGCACCCATCAAATCGCGATTTTTCAAGATAGCGCCTTCGCCTTCGAGGGCTTGAATCATGACGGGACCAGAAATCATGAACTCAACCAGGTCTTTGAAGAATGGACGGTCTTTGTGAACCGCATAAAAAGCTTCAGCTTCGCCACGCGACAGGTGCGCCAACTTGGCAGCGACCACTTTGAGGCCAGCGGCTTCAAAACGAGCGTAGATTTGACCGATGACGTTTTTAGCAACAGCGTCAGGCTTGATGATGGAGAGAGTGCGTTCAATAGCCATGGAGAGATTCCTCAATATTTTTTAAAATTAGCCTGCTATTCTAACCCGAGCTAAGGGTTTCCCCATGGTGGAAAAGGAATTGCAAGCTCTTGAATGATTTGCCCAATTCAACGGCTTCTACCGCCATTTCGACGAGGGCCACCGGAACGGCCGCCGGGGCCTTGCTCTTTGCGTTGGCGACTGAAACTATCCGCCCCAATGTAGCCGACAGATGTTTTCATCGGGTCTGGCTGGCTGCTGGCAGATTTGTCACTGCGTTGGCGCGAGGGGCCAGGCCCTGATTTGTTGCCACCAAAGGCCCTGTTTCTAGGGTTTCTTGGATTTTGATTTCTAGGATCCTGAACTCGCTTTTCACCAACAGGGCCGAGCTCATTTCGGTTTTGAGAGGCTTCAGCTTTGTTGGCTGCATGGGTCAGGGCACGGATATCTGCTTCATCCAATTCCATGTAGGTGCTCCGGCGCAAACCATGTGGCAAAACCATGGCGCCATAGCGAATGCGAATGAGTCGGCTGACAGCATGGCCCACCGCTTCCATCATGCGCCTGACTTCGCGATTTCGCCCCTCTGAAATGGTGACACGGTACCAACAGTTAGAGCCCTCTCCGCCACCGTTTTCAATTGATCCAAATTGAGCCATGCCATCTTCAAGCATGACGCCGTCTAACAACTTTTGTTTTTCTTCATTGCTCAAGGCACCCAAAACGCGAACTGCGTATTCACGCTCTAGTCCAAAGCGAGGATGCATCAATCGGTTGGCCAATTCGCCTGAACTGGTAAACAGCAACAAGCCTTCTGTGTTCAGATCCAAACGCCCAACAGACTGCCATTTGCCCTGCTGCAATCGCGGTAACTTGCGAAAAACAGTAGGCCTGTTTTTGGGATCATCGTGAGTCACAATTTCACCAGCCGGCTTGTGATAAGCGATGACGCGAGGTGGCGGTGGATCGATTCGTATTCTGAGAGGGCGTCCATTGACCTTCACCTGATCACCAAACTGAATCCGTTGGCCAATGTGAGCGGGTTCATTGTTCACAGAAATACGCCCTTCCAAAATGAGTTGCTCCATTTCAAGACGTGAGCCTAAGCCAGCTTGCGCTAAAACTTTGTGCAGCTTGGGAGATTCAGCCTGGGGCGGCAACACTCTCTTGGTCAAAAGCGGTGAAATGTTGCTTTCAGCTTCTTGGTCAAACTCTCCAGAAACGACATCCTCAATGGCAATCGGCCTCAATGGATCTTGAGACGGCGTTTCGGGAGACTCAATCATGGTGTTGGCCTTCCGCCGCGTCTGGTATTTCCTGCGCCATGTTGGTCAAGCCTTGTGCCTCTAAGGTTTCTGCCTCTACCGCATCAGCAACCTCGATGGCATCTTCTAGAGAAAGTGAAGCTTGCGTGGAGTCTTCTTGAGGGGGATTCAAGCTGGCCAACACGGCTGCCTGACCTTCCACACTGCTAAGTAATGGCAATTGATCAAGAGACGACAAACCCAAATCATCAAGGAAATGGCGTGTGGTGGCATACAAACCAGGACGGCCGACAGACTCGCGATGTCCAATGACCTCAACCCAGCCTCTGTCTTCCAACTGTTTGATGATTTGAGTATTGATAGTGACGCCCCGTATGTCTTCCATATCGCCGCGGGTAACCGGCTGGCGGTAGGCAATGATGGCCAATGTTTCCATGACTGCACGGGTGTATTTGGGGGGCTTTTCTGGGTTTAGTTTGTCCAAAAAAGTTCGCAGTTCAGGGCGGCTCTGAAACCGCCAACCTGTGGCAACAGAGACCAACTCTAGGCCGCGCTCGGCCCAATCCAATTGCAACTCTTCTAGGAGTGCCTTAAGTGTGTCAGCGCCTAAAGCGTCATCGAACAACACACGCAAGTCACGCACAGTGACGGGCTGAGTGGAACAAAGTAACGCTGTTTCAAGGACACGCTTGGCTTGCGCCGTGTTCATGGTGTCAATCTTCCGGGATAAATGCGCTTGAAGCGCGAATCGAGATGCACTCACCGACTTGAAACTTCAAGTTGGCGGGGGATGGGACCCACCAGCGCACCCCATCTAGGGGAATTAAGCCAATCTTTCGATCAGCCAAGCCTGAGATTCAGGAATTTTCATTGTAACTGAGGTACCAAGCTTGGCGCAAACTCTGAATATCTGCTGGTAAAGGCGATTGAAACGCCATGGGCTGCCCTGATATGGGGTGATTAAATGACAAAAGGTCTGCATGCAAGGCATGCCTAGGTATCAAGGGATGCGGCGAGCCCCCATAAAGGATGTCAGCCACCAAAGGCATTTTGAGGGCCGCCATGTGAACTCGAATTTGATGCGTTCGCCCCGTCTCTAAAATGCAACGCACTAGGCAACCATGTTCACTTTGTGACATGACATGAAAATGGGTTTTGGCTGTTTTGCCAGAGTTTTTGCTCAAATCTACAACGGCCATTCTCAATCGATTGGCAGGATCTCGACCAATCGGCAAATCAACTGTCTTTTGCGTATTGCCCGTCCAGGGCTTGTCAGTCATGGCAACGTACTGACGCTTAATTTCGCGAGCTGCCATTTTTTTTACCAAAGCATCCATGGCCGCGCGTGTTCGGCCAACCACCATCAAGCCACTGGTATCTTTGTCCAAGCGATGAACAATGCCAGCTCTGGGCAAATCCATGAGGGAGGTGTCTAAACCTAAGAGCCCATTCATCAAGGTACCGGACCAATTTCCAGGGGCGGGATGCACCACCAAGCCAGCAGGCTTATTGATCACTCGGAGATCAGCATCTTCGTAGACCACATTCAGGGCCAGAGATTCTGGCTTGAATGCTTGCGATTGAGGCGTGGCACGTAGCTCAATGTGCCAAAGCTCACCGGCTTTGACCTTGAAGGCCGACTTCAGCTGCGCCACGCCTGCCCGGCTCACAGCGCCATCTTCGAGTAACTGCTGCAAATAACTTCTTGAAAACTCAGGTACGCCAGCCACCAGCATCCGGTCTAGGCGATGCCCATGAAATTCTGGAGGTACGATCAGTTCGCGAACCTCCGAGACCTTCGCTGCAATGACAGTTTCCAGAGAAGTTTCATCTTGAAACTCATCAAGCTCGTCTAGCTCTGGGGGGCTCGATATAATCAATTTGGTTTATTTCCAAGGTTGCCAGATGTTGAACATCAGATTATCGGTGCTTGCGCTAACGCTTGTCGGTTTGAACGCGACTATGTTGTCCGGATGCTCAAGCACGCCTACAGATCCTACAGCAGCCTGGGCACCTGAAAAAATTTACAAGGAAGCACGCGATGAAACGAGTGCAGGAGCTTGGGACCGTGCGGCCATGCTGTTTGAAAAACTAGAGGGCCGTGCAGCTGGCACGCCTTTGGCACAACAGGCTCAGATCGAAAAAGCCTATGCGCAATACCGAGCCTCAGAAAAAATTCAAGCCATCGCCACCCTTGACCGCTTTCTGAAACTGCATCCCGCCAGTCCTGCTGTGGATTACGCGCTTTACTTGAAAGGCCTTGTCAATTTCAACGACAACTTGGGCTTGTTTTCTTTCATTACAAAGCAAGACCTGTCAGAACGTGACCAAAAAGCTGCCAAAGACTCTTTTGAATCATTCAAAGAACTGACTTCAAGATTTCCAGACTCCAAGTACGCTTCAGATGCACGCCAGCGAATGACTTACATTGTCAACTCATTGGCAGCTTATGAAGTTCACGTGGCGCGTTTTTACTACAGCAAAGGCGCCTATGTGGCAGCTGTCAATCGCGCTCAATTGGCGATCACAGACTACCCTGGAGTTCCAGCCATCAAAGAGGCACTGGAAATATTGGCCAATTCATATGGTGCGTTGGGAATGGACGAATTAAGGGCAGATGCGCAGCGCGTGTTAGAAAAGAACTTTCCAAATGCAACGGTGCCCGCCAAGGCCAAAACTACTGCGTGGTGGAAGTTTTGGTAAGTTTTTCCAAGGCCGCTTCAAACTCAACTTCAGTGTGAAGCCTTCGCATTGGCGGCAGACATGCCAACAAACGCCGGCCGTATGCCATGCCTGTCAGACGTGGATCGCAAACTACCAATAAGCCCTGATCGGTTTCACTTCGAATCAATCGCCCTGCACCTTGCTTCAGGGCCACTGCGGCTTCCGGCACGCTGTAGTCTGAAAATGAGCTCTTGCCCATTAACTCCAAGCGTTGCGAGCGCGCCTCTACCAAAGGATCGTTTGGCGGAGGGAACGGCAACTTATCAATGACGACCAACTGAAGCGCATCGCCCGGAACATCAAAGCCTTCCCAAAAAGAAGCAGATGCAACCAATACGCATCCCAAGCCACCCTCGCTAGCACCCACTCGAAAACGCTCCATGAGACGTCTTTTAGGACCTTGCCCTTGTACCAAAATTTCTAACTCACCGGTTTGACCCAAGGCCGCCGTCAGGGCCTCACCAATGTTCCGCATGGCATTCAAAGTGGTCGTCAGCACCAAAGTTCTACCGCCCAAATTTCTTGCGTGTTTTTCAACCCAAGATGACACCGTACGCGTATGACCCATGTCGCTGGGTTTAGGCATACCCTGCGGTACATAGATAGCGGCCATGTTCGCGTAGTCAAAGGGGCTTGTAACTCTGAGCTTGCGCGATTCACTCAAGCCGCAAGGCTCTGTGAACCAACGCATTTGATCATCTTCGCCAAGCGTTGCAGACGTGAAAATCCAAGTTTTTTGTACGCTTGAGCTAGCCTCTATGCCAGGTTGATCTTGCAGCATGTGGGTATGCACCGCATTGGAAATGTCGAGGGGGGATTCCACCAAACGCAACTGCGCACCGACCTCAGCCCATCGAACGGAGCCCTCAGCACAAGGATCTTGAAAGTCTTGAATCAAGCGCAATTGCAAAGCCACGCGTTCATACAATCGAATAAAATCAGGTGCAATTTCACCCACTGTATCAAGCGCTGCTTGAGCGACTTCAAGTGCAAGCTGCAATTGCGACATGGCCAAAAGCCATTCAGAAGTTTCAATGCCATCTGGGACAGGATCGATCCAACGCAGACGTGAGCCCGATTTGGCATGTTGCGCAGTGAGTCGCAAGTCACGGGTTGATTTTTCTAAAACGCTACAAATCAAGGACCAATCCACCAAGCCCCTAGCCAATTGCACACCTGCACCCAAAATATCCCGCGAGAGCTCTAAAAGTTGGCTGGTACTGAGATGACGACCCAAAAAATGAATGCCAATTTCATTCAATTGATGGGCTTCGTCAAAGACAACTGTCTGAACAGAGGGCAGTAGTTCCGCCATGCCAGTTTCTCGAACATTCAGGTCTGCAAAAAACAAATGGTGGTTGATGACGACAACATCGGCAGACATGGCCTCTTTGCGTGCCAAATTAACATGGCAGGCTTTGAAGTTGGGACAAGGAGAACCCAAGCAATTGTCGCGCGTTGATGTGACCAAGGGAATCACTGGCGACCTGTCATCCAAACCAGACAACTCTGAGAGATCACCGGTTCGGGTGGATTGAGACCATGTTTCAATTTTTCCCAAGGCATGCATGTGAGCGCGCAGCGAAGCATCATGACTCTGTCTGGCTTGCGATAAACGCAGTGTGCACAAATAACTGCTGCGTCCTTTTAGCAATGCCACACGAACAGGCAATTTCAAAACATCAATGAGCTTAGGGATATCCCTTGAGAAGAGCTGGTCTTGCAGCGCCTTGGTTGCAGTAGACACCAGAGCGCGTTGGCCGCTTAACAACACAGGTACGAGGTAGGCATAGGTTTTACCCACACCCGTACCGGCCTCTACCACCAACTCGCCGCCGCTTGCAATGGTTTCAGCAACAGCCATCGCCATGGCTGTTTGCCCGGCACGAGATTTAAATTGAGGCGTTGCTTTCGCAATGACACCATTTTCGGTAAAAGTGGCTGCAACTGCCTGAAGAAAAGTGCTCAAGGAATTGCCTTGTCTTTGGGCATATCTTGGGTTTTTCCCGAAATACGTTGTTGGCGCTCAGACTCTTTGAGAACACGTTGGCGTGCATTCAAAGCAATTTCACGCTGGTCCAAAGGTGACAAAGATTGGTACTTGTGTTGCTTGGCTCTGAACAAACAATCGTTGACGGCGAATTGTTTCCAGCATGCCTTGGATGATTCCTGGAAATGATCCAAGATCATTTTTTTTTCCTCTGCCAATGCAAGTCGCTGCTCTGCGATAGCTTTCATTTCAGGCGCTTGGATTGAATTGTCAGATTGTGCCATCACCAGCGTGTAAGCCCATCCTAAAAATACAAACACAACAGATTTGAAGCAACTGGGCATGGTTGACTTACGTGATTTGAGTATCCACGGTGCGATGTTCAAGCGCCAAAAACTCTGACGACTGCATTTCATGCAGACGGGAGATGGTTCTAGGAAACTCATGCGCAAGGGGGCCTTCCGTGTACAGCGCCTCGGGTTGAACCTCAGCCGATAGAATCAATTTAACACGTCTGTCATACAGAACGTCAATGAGCCAAGTAAATCGCCTTGCTTCTGATGCCAAACGGGACGGCATCATGGGGACATTACTCAGCAGCACCGTGTGAAACTGCGTTGCAATTTCCAAGTAATCATTTTGTGAGCGTGGCCCTCCACAAAGTGTTTTGAAGTCAAACCAGACGACACCCCCTGCCCGCCTTCTTGAAACAATTTCACGGGCTTCAATGTGCAGCACGGGATCATCATCTTGGCTACTGACCAACTGCTTAAAGGCATCTGCCATGGCGATATCAGCTTGCTCGCCTAGCGGGCAATGGTAGAGCTCAACCATTTCAAGGGTGCGACGTCGGTAGTCTGTCCCATTATCAACATTCAAGACTTCCATGCGTTGATTCAACAACGCAATCGCGGGCAGCAAGCGATCACGGTGCAGGCCATCTGGGTACAAGTTGTCGGGCTTGAAGTTGGAAGTGGTGACAAAACTCACGCCATTTTCAAACAAAGAAATTAAAAGTCGGTGCAAGATCATGGCGTCAGTGATATCGGCCACATGAAACTCATCAAAGCAGATGAGTTGATAGCGTTTGGCCATCCGTCGACCCAGCTCTTGCAAGGGATTCACTGTTCCTTGCATTAAAGCCATCTCGCGGTGAACTTCTCGCATGAACTCATGGAAGTGCAGGCGCGTTTTATCTTTCACTGGCACAGCGTTGTAGAAGCAGTCCATCAAGAAACTTTTGCCACGGCCGACCCCCCCAAACATGTAAACGCCTAATGGAAGCTCCGGTTTTTTTTTCAAAAATCGAAGGGGGCTTTTGAGCTTTTCTTGATAACTAGACCATTCTTTGGCGCAACGCTCCAAAGCTTCCACAGCTTGCAGTTGTGCGGGGTCCGACTCATAGCCTCTCAGGATAAGTTCTTGTTCGTAGGCGGATCGGACAGACATGGATGTTTTGCTTTGAGAAATGTTCTTTGGAATTAGAAAACCCGGGACATGCCCGGGCTTCGTAGTTTAACGAGGCTTGAAAAACTTAGAAATTCAAGGTTCGTTTGTCCACAGCCAAAGCAGCTTCTTTGGTGGCTTCACTTAGCGAAGGGTGAGCATGGCAGATGCGGGCAATGTCTTCAGCACTGGCGCGGAATTCCATGGCCACCACTGCTTCAGCTATCAACTCACTGGCCATGGGGCCCACGATATGAACGCCCAAGATTTCGTCTGATTTGGCATCGGCCAAGAACTTCACCATGCCTGTCGTGTCGCCTAAGGCGCGCGCACGGCCATTGGCCAAGAACGGAAAGGTGCCAGCCTTGTAAGCCACGCCATCAGACTTGAGCTGTTGCTCAGTGCGGCCCACCCAAGCTATTTCAGGGCTGGTGTAAATCACCCAAGGGATGGTATTGAAATTGACATGACCGTGCTGTCCCGCAATGCGCTCAGCCACGGCAACACCCTCTTCTTCCGCTTTGTGAGCCAACATAGGGCCTCGGACCACATCGCCCACGGCCCATACGCCTGGCAAGTTTGTTTTGCATTCAGCATCAACCTCGATGGCGCCACGTTCGTCCAACTTCAAACCAACGGCCTCAGTATTCAAACCTATGGTGTTGGGAACTCGACCAATCGACACAATCAACTTGTCTGCATCAATGCTTAGAGCTTCACCCTTGGCATTGGTGTAAGCGACTTTGACGCCCTTTTTGCCGCTTTGAATCTCTCCGACTTTGACGCCGAGTTCAATTTTCAAACCTTGTTTATCAAAAGCTTTCTTGGCTTCCTTGGCAATTTGCTCATCCACAGCGCCCAAGAAGGTGGGTAAACCTTCAAGGATAGTGACTTCGGAGCCTAGACGGCGCCAGACTGACCCCATCTCTAGGCCAATGACACCCGATCCAATGAGCACCAGCTTTTTAGGTACAGTACCCACGTTCAAAGCACCGTCGTTGGACAACACATTGACTTCGTCGAACGGTGTTCCTGGCAAAGCCCGTGCATTAGAGCCAGTCGCCACAATGATGTTTTTGCCTACCAAGGTCTCGTTTGCAGAACCAGTGACAGCAACTTCGTAGCCACCCTCAACAGCCTTGCTGAATGCAGCGCGGCCGTGAAAGAAAGACACTTTGTTCTTTTTCAACAAATACAAAATACCATCGTTGTTTTGCTTCACCACGGTGTCTTTGCGAGCAATCATCTTGGCCACATCCATGCTCACACCTTTCATCTCAATGCCGTGATCGGCAAAGTGATGATTGGCTTGATCAAAGTGCTCAGAAGACTGCAACAAAGCTTTGGATGGAATGCAACCGACGTTGGTGCAAGTGCCGCCAGGGGCGGGGCCCCCTGCTGCGTTTTTCCATTCGTCCACGCAGGCCACTTGGAAACCCAATTGGGCCGCGCGTATGGCAGCGATGTATCCGCCTGGGCCACCACCAATGACGACCACATCAAATTGTTTGCTCATGCTAATGTGTCCTTAGATGTCAAACAACAAGCGTGACGGGTCTTCCAACGCTTCTTTCATGGCCACCAAGCCCAAGACAGCTTCGCGGCCATCAATAATGCGGTGATCGTAAGACATGGCGAAATAGTTCATGGGGCGAACCACCACTTGCCCGTTCTCAACCATGGCACGATCTTTGGTAGCGTGAACGCCCAAAATAGCAGACTGTGGTGGGTTGATGATCGGGGTCGACATCATCGAGCCAAAGGTGCCACCATTGGAGATGGAGAACGTACCACCTGTCATGTCTTCGATACCCAACTTGCCGTCTTTGGCTTTAGCACCAAATTCAGAAATTTTCTTCTCGATGTCGGCAAAGCTCATTTGATCGGCATTGCGCAAAATAGGAACCACCAAGCCACGGGGGGAGCCCACTGCAATACCGATGTCAAAGTAGCCGTGGTACACGATGTCGTTGCCGTCGACCGATGCGTTCAAGACGGGGTATTTCTTCAAAGCATGCACCGCCGCTTTGACGAAGAAACTCATGAAACCTAATTTGATTCCGTGCTCTTTTTCAAACTTGTCTTGAAAACGCTTGCGCATGTCCATGACGGGCGCCATGTTGATTTCATTGAAAGTGGTCAAGATGGCGTTGGTCGATTGCGATTGCAACAAACGCTCGGCCACACGTGCGCGAAGACGAGTCATAGGCACGCGTTGCTCTGGGCGTTCGCCCAAGTTCACTGCAGGTGCAGACACTTGGGGCAGTGTGCTTGTGGGCACGCCAGTTGGAATAGAAACGTGTGCGACGGCCGCTTTTGTGCCGCCAGCAACAGCTGTCAGTACATCGCCCTTGGTCACGCGGCCATCTTTGCCAGAACCAGCCACAGAACCAGCAGCCAAGTTGTTATCGGCCATGATCTTGGCAGCGGCTGGCATAGCCACTCCGGCCATGCTATTGGCATGTGCAGCAGAAGGTGCACTGGCTGCAGGTGCTGGAGTCGCTGCAGAAGCAGGTGCTTTAGCCGCCACTTTGCCATCGGTGTCAATGCGCGCAATGAGTTGCTCGGCAGCCACGGTGCTGCCGTCACCCACCAAAATCTCAGACAAAACACCTGCAGAGGGTGCTGGCACTTCTAAAACAACTTTGTCTGTTTCAATTTCAATCAGAATTTCGTCAGCAGCAACGCTGTCGCCAACTTTCTTCTTCCACTGCAGCATGGTGGCTTCAGCCACAGACTCAGACAGCTGAGGGACTTTAACTTCTACGATTGCCATTTCAATTCTTTCTTAATAGGTTCAGTGCGTGTATCTGTTTAACCGTTACTTGGTTAAGACAAAGCCTTTGATCTTGCCGAATGCGCCGTCAACAAGGGCTTTTTGTTGCTCTTGGTGGAGGTGTGAATAACCCACAGCAGGTGATGCTGAAGCTGCACGTCCGGAGTAGCTCAGACGCTGACCTTCCGTCATGTTTTCATGGATGTAATGCTGAACAAAGAACCATGCGCCTTGGTTTTGCGGCTCGTCTTGCGTCCACACCAACTCTGTGGCGTTGGGGTATTTTTTCAATTCGGTAGCAAAAGCTTTGTGCGGGAAGGGATACAGCTGCTCCACACGCAAAATAGCGGTGTCATCTGCGCCCAGCTCTTCCCGCTTTTTTACCAAGTCGTAATAGACCTTGCCTGAACACACCAACACACGCTTGACCTTGTCAGCCTTGAGTGCTTTATTTTCAGGAATCACTGTTTGGAAACCACCTTTGGTGAACTCTGACAATGGCGATGCTGCATCTTTGTTGCGAAGCAAGGACTTGGGGGTGAAGATGATCAATGGTTTGCGCAAATTGCGAACCATTTGACGACGCAGCACATGGAAGATCTGGCTGGCAGTGGTGGGCTGAACGATCTGCATGTTGGTGTCTGCGGCCAACTGCATGAAACGCTCGAGACGGGCCGAGCTGTGCTCAGGACCTTGTCCTTCGTAGCCATGTGGCAGCATGAGTGTCAGGCCATTCACACGACCCCACTTGACTTCCCCGGAGGCAATGAACTGGTCAATCACCACTTGTGCACCATTGGCAAAATCGCCGAATTGGGCCTCCCAAATCACCAAGGTGTTAGGGTCGTTGGAAGCATAACCATACTCAAATCCGAGTACAGCCTCTTCGGACAAGATGGAGTCAATTACGACAAACGGTGCTTGATTTTCTGCGACATTTTGCAAAGGCACATAAGTGCCGGTATCCCACTTCTCGCGATTTTGGTCGTGAATCACGGCATGGCGGTGAGTGAAGGTGCCTCGGCCGCAATCTTCACCAGACAAACGAACTGGGTAACCGCTGGCGACCAATGAGGCAAACGCCATGTGCTCACCCATGCCCCAATCGACGGGGATATCGCCTCGTCCCATGGCAGCACGGTTGTCATAAACGTTTTTCACCAACTGATGCGGTGTGACGGAGCTTGGCAATGTGCTGATTTTTTCAGCAATGCGTTTCCACTCGGCCAATGGCAGAGCAGTACTACCGGCATCGGTCCATTTTTGATTCAGAAAAGGGGCCCAGTCCACAGAGAACTGCGTTTTAAAGTTGGTCAGTACAGGATCAGTGTCAGTGTGCTTGCCAGCATCCAATGCAGCGCGGCAGGCCTTGACCATGTCGTCACCCAAAGTGTCACCCAAACCTTGTGCAGCCAAACGATCGGCATACAACTTGCGCGTGCCAGGATGAGCACCGATTTTCTTGTACATCAAGGGCTGTGTCAGGCTGGGCGTATCTTGCTCGTTGTGGCCCAACTTGCGGAAGCAAATGATGTCAAGCACAACATCTTTGTTGAAGGTCATGCGGTATTCAAGTGCAATTTGCGTCGCCAACACAACTGTTTCTGGATCATCAGCATTGACGTGCATCACGGGTGCTTCCACCATCTTGACAATGTCGGTGCAATACACCGTAGAACGCATGTCCCGGGGGTCGGAAGTGGTGAAACCAATTTGATTGTTGATGATGATGTGAACGGTGCCGCCAGTTGAATAGCCACGGGTTTGGGCCAATGCCAAAGTTTCTTGATTGACACCTTGTCCTGCGAAAGCTGCATCCCCGTGCACCAATACGGGCAAGACTTGTTTGCCCAGGGGGTCGGCTCGGCGGTCCATTCGAGCGCGAACAGAACCTTCAACCACAGGATTGACAATTTCAAGGTGCGATGGGTTGAAGGCCAAAGACAAGTGCACAGGGCCACCGCGCGTGCTGATGTCGGAGCTGAAACCTTGGTGGTACTTCACGTCGCCGGCTGGCAAATCTTCTGGCGCTGTATGGTCAAATTCAGCAAACAAGTCTTTAGGCAATTTGCCCATGGAGTTCACCAACACGTTCAAACGACCACGGTGGGCCATGCCAATCACAATTTCTTGGACACCTTTTTCACCCGCAGATTGGATGAGCTCATCCATGGACGCAATGAAAGTTTCACCACCTTCAAGTGAGAACCTTTTTTGGCCAACATATTTGGTGTGAAGAAAACGCTCCAAACCCTCGGCGGCAGTCAAACGATCAAGGATGTGTTTTTTCTGATCTGCGTTGAAATTGGGTTTGCTGCGAATGCTTTCTAGCTTTTGCTGCCACCAACGCTTTTCAGCTTGGTCGGTGGTGTACATAAACTCTGCGCCCAAAGTGCCACAATAAGTTTCACGCAAAGCATTGAGCAATTCCCGCAAGGGCATGGCGTTTTTACCGAAAAATGTGTTGCTGGTGTCGAACACAGTTTCTTGGTCGGAATCGGTGAAGCCGTAAAAAGCGGGATCAAGTTCTGGTATGTTGGGGCGCTCAGTGCGCTTCAAAGGGTCAAGATCGGCCCAGCGTTGACCCACATTTCGGTAAGCCGCAATGAGCTGTTGTGCAGCGGTTCGTTTGCGGCCCATTTCGGCATCTGCGCTGGCCATGACGACTTTGGTGCCACCTTGTTTGGCACGCTGCGCAAAAGCGTTGATGACGGGTAAATGAGGTACGTCTTTGGCAGATGAGCCATCAACAGCTGGTACATGTTGCAAGGCGTCGAAGTATTCGCGCCAACTGTCTGGAACGCTGCCTGGGTTGGTCAGGTAGTTCTCGTACATTTCCTCAACGTAAGGCGCATTGCCTCCGAAGAGATACGTGTTGCCTTGGTAGGCGGCGTAGACGGATTTTGTCTCACTCATTTTTCGCTGACCTTCATTCCCCTTCAGGGAACATTAGTTGGTTGATTTACCTTCCGCGACACGGCTGAACCGGTTGGCGGATGCGACTGTGGCATGGGGAAGGGCCTAAGTAACCTGTGCATTATCACATTGATTTGCAACAGATGAGATCATTGATTCAACAAAAAAACAGGATGAATAGCCATTCACCCTGTCATTCAGCTGTCAGTTCTATGACATCAGGGCGTTTTACGCTTTGACCAAATCTGCAATTTGAAGCAATGCTGCGGGATCGTCCATCGTGGTTAAGTCACCAGGATCTCGTCCTTCACAAACTGCTTGAATGGCGCGACGAAGAAGTTTGCCACTGCGCGTTTTGGGCAAAACAGCTACGAAGCGAACACGCGAGGGTCTGGCCACAGCACCCAGGGAACTGTCGACCACCTTCATGATTTCACCTTCAAGTTTCAACAAAGCTTGGGGATCATTCAACAATGAGTTGTCTTTGAGGACTGCAAAGGCCATGGCGACTTGCCCCTTCAAGCTGTCAGCCACACCCACCACGGCCACTTCAGCCACAGCAGCGTGACCAGAAATGCTCTCTTCAATTTCACGCGTGCCTAAACGGTGGCCCGCTACATTGATCACATCATCCGTTCGGCCCAAGATAAAGAAATAGCCGTCCTCATCCTTAATCCCCCAGTCGAAGGTGGAGTAAATGGTTTTACCGGGCACAGTGGCCCAATAAGTTTTGACAAAACGTTCGTCATCACCCCAAATGGTTTGCAAGCAGCCCGGGGGCAAAGGACCTTCAATGGCCACGACGCCTTTTTGATGGGGCTGCGTCAACTCTTCACCTGTTTGATCGTCTAACAGCTTCACGTCGTAGCCATAAACAGCTTTGCCAGGAGAGCCAAATTTGCTAGGCGTTTTTTCAATGCCATTGCACACCGTCAAAATAGGCCAACCAGACTCTGTTTGCCAGTAGTTATCGATAATCGGTTTGCCAAGACCTTCAGAAATCCACTTAGCAGTCGGTTCATCCAAAGGTTCACCCGCTAAGAACAGGGCCTTCAAGCTGGACAAATCATATTTGCTGAGCAAAGCAGGGTCTTGTTTTTTTAACACACGAATGGCCGTGGGAGCGCTGAACATCACTGTCACTTTGTACTTCTCAACCAAGCTCCACCAAATCCCGCCGTCAGGACGTGTGGGCAAGCCTTCATAAAGGATGGTGGCCATGCCGCCAATCAATGGGCCGTAGATGATGTAGCTGTGTCCCACCACCCAACCAATATCACTGGTACAGAAAAATGTTTCACCGGGCTTGCCGCCAAAAATGTTGGGTATGCTCGAAGCCAAAGCCACCGCATAGCCGCCCGTGTCACGCTGAACGCCTTTTGGCTTGCCAGTCGTGCCAGACGTGTACAAAGTGTAACTAGGGTGTGTGGCATCGACCCATTCACAGGGCACCACGTCGTTGAAATGCTTTTCGCGCAACGCGGACCAGAGCACATCACGACCCGCCGTGATGGCCATGCTTGCCAAACCACGCTCAACCAAAACCACGGAATTGGGTTTGTGAGATGACAAACGAATCGCCTCATCTAACAAGGGTTTGTAGGCAACAACTTTGCCACCCCGGGAACCTGCATCGGCACTCACAATCACTTTGGGGCTGGCATCTTCAATTCGAGAAGCCAAAGAACCAGAAGCGAATCCACCAAACACCACAGAGTGAATGGCACCAATTCGCGCACAAGCCAACATGGCAAAAGAAGCCTCGGCAATCATGGGCATGTAAATCAAAACACGGTCGCCTTTTTGAACGCCCAAAGATAGCAAGGACGTAGCCATTCGTTGCACCTCAGTGTGCAACTGCTTGTAGGTGTAAGTGATCTCTTGATCCGTTTCTGTCGAGACGAAAATCAAGGCAGCTTGGTCGCCACGCTCTTTCAGATGGCGGTCAATGGCGTTGTGACACAGGTTGGTTTCAGCGCCCTTGAACCATTTGGCAAATGGCGGATGGCTGTAATCACAAATTTCTTGGGGCGCTTTGTGCCACTCTATGTGTCGAGCTTGCTCAGCCCAGAAAGCATCACGATCTTGAATAGAACGCTTGTGAAAATCTGCATATTGAACCATGTTGTCTCCTAAAGCTGGGCTTGGCTTCTGAATTCATAATTATTCATGAGGGACTTGCTGCAAACTGACTTTGAACATCTGAACTTTACCGACAGCAGCTTAAACCAAGGCTTTGATCCAAGATTGAACCTGTTTGAAATCAGGATTTTCTGCAGATCGCAGCCATTCAAACAGCACCATTTCAGTGGTTAAAAGCTCAGCCCCAACGCCTGCAAGGCGGTCAAATGCAGCGTCGCGATCGCGATCTGTGCGAGATGCACAAGCATCAGTCACCACCCAAACTTCAAACTCATCCTCCAACAAATCCAATGCGGTTTGCAGCAAACACACATGCGCTTCGCAGCCCGCAATGACGACTGAAGGGCCGGCTTCAGGTTGAGCCGGTTTTTGCAAGTGTCTTGGCAAACTGCGCGCATTGCCCTTGGGCATGGCAGGCGCGGGGGAGCTTAGCCATTCACCCAGACCCTCCTCCACACCACTGAAAGCCATTTTGGCCAGAACCCGTTGACAATGCTGGCGAATCTCTGGCGAGGTTTCGCCCAGACCTGTTGGATTTTGTTCAGTGGCCCAAACGGGAACTTTCAGAAGCTTGGCGGTACGGGCTAGGACTTCAGCACGCTGCCAAACAGCTTGCGCATCTTTCATGGCAGGCATTAACTTTTGCTGGTAATCAACCAGAACCAATTGAGAGGATTCAACTTCAAGCAACATTTTCAAACCTTGGACTGAATATTCATCATTCTCGGGGATCCTTGCTCAAAATCGAGGTATCAAGCAAGGGTTGATGGCATTAAACTGACATTTATGCGAATGATTCTATGTGGACTGGCACTTATCACAACGGCAGCGCTGGCATCGCCCGTTGAGGACGACCTTGACCGCATGCTCAAAGAGCGTGGTTTGGTGACCCAAATGACCGATCAAATCACACAACAAATCAGCAATCAATTTGGTGGTCCCCTTCAGTCGGCTCGAAATACCTTTGGCGGCAAAGCCTCCGAAATCGTGATTCAAGCCATGGGCCTGTTGGGGGTTCCCTACATCAGGGGAGGCACCAGTGAAGAAAAAGGCTTTGATTGCAGCGGTTTTGTGCGCCACATGTATGAAAAGTCTGTGGGTTTGGTATTGCCCCGCAGGGCTGAGGAACAAGCCAAGGTCACAGAAGAAATCAAACGCAGTGAACTCAAACCTGGCGACTTGGTTTTCTTCAACACCTTGAAACGAACCTTCAGTCACGTAGGTATTTATGTCGGTGACGGCAAATTCATCCATGCCCCAAGACCGGGCAAAGCCGTGCGGGTGGACGACATGCGCGAGGCCTATTGGCAAAATAGATTCAATGGCGCCCGCAGAGTTCAAGCCGACAAGCTCCAAGCAGAGCCCGCAAAAAATTAAAAACCTGGCTGCAACAGAAAACCGCCCGCAGGCGGTTTTAAAAACTCTGCTTCTGACAGATTATTTCTTTGAAGGTGGCAAGTCTGTGCAACTGCCATGGGCCACTTCAGCTGCCATGCCAATGCTCTCACCTAAGGTTGGGTGGGGGTGGATGGTTTTGCCAATGTCGATGGCGTCTGCGCCCATCTCAATGGCCAAGGCCACTTCACCAATCATGTCACCCGCATGCGTGCCCACCATACCACCGCCCAAGATCTTGCCGTGGCCATGCGCCTCGGGAGAGTCATCAAACAACAACTTGGTCACGCCTTCATCACGGCCATTGGCAATGGCGCGGCCTGAAGCCGTCCAAGGGAACAAGCCCTTCTTGACCTTGATGCCTTGTGCTTTGGCTTGATCTTCTGTGAGTCCCACCCAAGCCACTTCGGGATCGGTGTAAGCCACACTTGGAATCACACGGGCATTGAAAGCACTAGCGGCCAATTCTTTATTGCCTTGAATTTCACCGGCAATGACTTCAGCGGCAACATGGGCCTCATGTACCGCTTTGTGCGCCAACATGGGCTGACCCACGATGTCGCCAATGGCAAAAATATGAGGCACGTTGGTGCGCATTTGAATGTCAACAGGAATGAAACCTCGATCGGTCACACTCACACCGGCTTTATCGGCTGCAATCTTTTTGCCGTTGGGCGTACGGCCCACGGCTTGCAATACCAGATCATAGACTTGCGGAGCGGGCGCAGCAACCCCCTCCTCTGCAGATTCAAATGACACTTCAATGCCCGCTTTGGTGGCCTTGGCACCTACTGTTTTGGTTTTGAGCATGATGTTGTCAAAGCGATGGGCGTTCATTTTTTGCCAGACCTTGACCAGATCTCGGTCAGCGCCTTGCATCAAGCCATCCATCATTTCAACCACATCCAAGCGTGCGCCTAATGTGCTGTAAACGGTACCCATTTCTAAACCGATGATGCCGCCACCCAAAATAAGCATGCGCTTAGGCACTTCCTTCAATGCCAAAGCCCCTGTGCTGTCAACCACGCGCGGATCGTTGGGCATGAAGGGCAAGCGCACGGCTTGACTGCCAGCTGCAATGATGCAGTTCTTAAAGACAACAACTTTTTTCACACCCGTTTTTTCCTGACCAGTGCCCGTGGTTTCTTCCACCACCACATGGTTAGCACTTAGGAATTCGCCCACACCGCGAACGGTGGTGACCTTGCGCATTTTGGCCATCGCTGCCAAACCGCCTGTGAGCTTCCCAATGACTTTTTCTTTGTGGGTGCGCAGTTTTCCAATGTCAACTTTGGGATCGCCAAAGTCAATTCCCAAATCGGCCATGTGACTGACTTCGTCCATCACTGCCGCAACATGCAACAAAGCCTTGGAAGGAATGCAACCTACGTTCAAGCAAACGCCACCCAATGTGGCGTAGCGCTCAACAATCACAACCTTTAAGCCCAAATCTGCTGCACGAAATGCAGCAGAGTAACCGCCAGGGCCTGCACCCAAGACCAGCAAATCGCATTCAATGTCGACTGAGCCACTGTACGAACTTGCGTTTGGAATATGGACTGCAGCGGGTGAAGCTGAAGGTGCTTGTAAAGGTGCTGCAACTGGCACACTGGGCTGGGCTGGAGTTGGAGAGGAAGATGGTGGTGTAGAAGTTGCTTCGCCTTCCAATACCAACACAACAGAACCTTGTTTAACCTTGTCGCCTAATTTAACTTTGAGCTCTTTGACAACGCCAGCTTGTGAACAAGGAATTTCCATGGAGGCTTTGTCAGACTCTACAGTCATCAAACTTTGTTCAGCCTTCACCACATCGCCAGCTTTCACCAACAACTCAATGACCGCTACTTCGTCGAAGTCGCCAATGTCCGGAACTTGAATTTCAATCAATGCCATGGTTCAATCTTTCAAAGCAACACACGGCGGAAGTCGCCAAGGATTTGACCCAGGTACGCATTGAAGCGTGCGGCGGCGGCACCATCGATCACTCGGTGATCCCAAGTCAAGGACAAAGGCAACATGAGACGCGGAACAAATTGTTTGCCATCCCAAACGGGTTCATGCGTGCTTTTGCAAACACCCATGATGGCGACTTCGGGCGCATTGATGATAGGCGTGAAATACTTGCCACCAATACCACCCAAGCTGGAGATGGTGAAGGTCGCGCCTGTCATTTCTGCAGGACTTAACTTGCCTTCACGAGCTTTTTTGGCCAACTCACCCATTTCCTGACTGATTTGCAAGATGCCTTTTTTGTCAGCATCTTTGATCACAGGCACCATCAAACCATTAGGTGTATCTGCTGCAAAACCAATGTGCCAGTAGTTTTTGTAGACGATGGCATCGCCATCCAAAGAACTGTTGAACTCTGGGTATTTTTTCAATGCCGCCACACAAGCTTTGATCAAGAAAGCCAACATGGTGACTTTCACGCCAGACTTTTCATTTTCTTTGTTGGTCGATACACGAAAGGCTTCTAAATCAGTGATATCGGCATCGTCATGGTTGGTAACGGCCGGAATCATGATGGCGTTGCGCAGCAAATTCGCACCACTGATTTTCTTGATGCGACCCATTTCTTTGCGCTCAATGGGGCCAAACTTGGCGAAGTCAACTTTGGGCCATGGGATCAATCCCAGTGCCGCACCATCGCCACCTGCTGGCGCCATGGCCGCTTGTGCTTTGGTTTGTGTCGAACCCGCCATCACGGCTTTGGTAAACGCTTGAACGTCGTCTTGTGAAATTCGACCTTTGGGGCCATTGCCTTTCACTTCTTCCAAAGGTACGCCCAATTCGCGAGCAAATTTGCGCACAGAGGGAGATGCATGCGGCAACCCAAGCGTTAGAGCGCCGGGGCTATGAGCCTGCGCAGCAGAACTCACAGGAGCTACAACAACTGCGGCAGCAACCTGCGAGGAAACAGGCGGCAAAGCGACAACAGAGGCTGGTGTTGTGGTGATGGGAGATGCCACGGGCAATGCAGCTGTTTGAGCCGATGGAGCACCACTGGCTTCCAACACCAAAACCACAGAACCTTGTTTCACTTTGTCACCCAGCTTGACACGCAGTTCTTTCACCACGCCGGCTGCTGAAGATGGAATTTCCATCGATGCTTTGTCAGATTCAACGGTAATCAAGGATTGTTCAGCCTTGATGGCGTCACCTACCTTGACCATCAATTCAATAACCGCGACTTCATCGAAATCACCGATGTCTGGAACTTTGACTTCTACCAATGCCATGTGTGTCTCCAATT
>CANHXV010000003.1 GCA_947464665.1 Comamonadaceae bacterium | reverse complement strand
TGCGCAGCCTAAAAGCGATTTGACCAAAATCAAGGTTTCTGACCTTGCCCAAGAACACGCCATCGTCAATATTTGGCCTCAAATTCCTTTTGTTCGAGGCAAAGACCTGTGTCAGTACCACGATGCCTATGGCCGCACCAAACGTGAGCAAATGGCAGAACTGACGCAAACTGTCAGAGGGCTCCTCCGGGAAGGCGTTGATTCGCGCAACATGGTGGCCCTGCTCAACGCCATGGACGACCAACTGAACCAACAAAAATCTGTTGCGGGCAGCAGTCCTGGCATGGACATTTTTTTGGCTGGAACGCTTAAAGCCTCCCTAGACAAGGTGTACCGGGAGCGAAATCCCCAAACTCGCCGTTTTGCTTTTTTCAATCCCAGTCCATTGAACGAATTGATGCGCCAGAAACGCTCGCCTTTGTCGCCCTCGGAATGGGACCCTTTTCTGATTCGAGGCTTGTCTGGCGTAGCTTATGGCACCTATTCTTATGCGCCAAGTTGCAAAGGTGATTTGCTGGTCACGGTACACATTGATTTGGCTTGTGGCCACACTTATCACTTTCAAGCTCAAGGTCTTCCTGAGCATGTCATGCAAAATATTGGACTTGACATTTTTGAAACATTTCAAAGAACACAATTTCCTTCAAAGTTAAAAATAGGAAATCAGCAATTGGAATTGGTGGGAGCGCCTGGAACAGGGGTTGGAAGTGCGCCATCACCAAAGTCTGCTGAAATGGCCTGCAAAGCCATGAAGGCCAGATTGCCTACAGAAGATGAATATGAGTATTTGTCCAACGTGGGTGATTGGAATGGTGGTGTCACTTGCGCTCGCGGCAAATTGTGGGCCATGGCCAACAACATGGTCATGGCACCCGATTTGCGCAATCCTTCACCTGTGAGGTCAGTCGCTGAGTTTCCAGGCAAAGAATTTAGCTATTACTGTGTTCGTTGACCGCACCGATCTGAAAGAAAACATGCTCTTTAAATTCAAATCCAAAGTCACTGGCGATCTGATCATGTTGGAGCCTGATGCCAAGAGGCTGCTCAAAATCATGGGCAGAGAAGATCAGACCAAGGGCATTTTTTTGGCGGTTCAACTGCCGGCGGTCATTTCTGCACTCGAGGCGGCTGTCTCTCAAGAAGAGCAAGAGGGACTGCAAGATCCAAAGCAAATCAGTTTGCGACAGCGCAGCCTTCCTATGCTAAAAATGTTAAGGCAGTGCTTAGCCCAATCTGCGGACGTAGTTTGGGGCGTTTGACAAAAAAGACGCTATTCCTTGTCAGTTTATTTGGTGAAGACCGGCCCCGTTAACTTAAAGCCAGCTTGGATGTTTCGCTTGGCAAACCATCCTTGGTTCATTTCCAGCACAAACCGAACGGGTTTCTTGGCGCAGTGTGAGTCATCGCTCAAGGGCTTCATGTCGGCCAAATTGACAATGCTGCCATCGTCCATGATAAATGCCGCAGTGAGTGGCAAGAAGGTATTGCGCATCCAAAAGCATTGAACGGCAGGCTGTTCAAACACAAACAGCATGCCCTCGTTTTGAGGCATTTCTTTGCGCCACATCAGCCCAATTTGCCGCTGTTCATTGTCTTGCGCCAATTGCACTTGAATCAGATGCATGCCAGCATTCAAAGTGGTTTTTGGCAGTTGGGTTTGCGCCACCCCTTGTGCGCCAACAGACAAGCTGAAAGACAAAGCAAAAAGGCATCTGGCAAAATATTTTAAAGCTTTGCGAGCAGAGTCAAAACGAAATAGAGTGAGGTGGTTCATGAGGGTGCCGAAGAGGACGTCAGGTAAACGGGATTGTGACTGATTTTGTCCTAGAATGAATTATCGGAGACACACTTCATGTACCTGCACATTCAAGTTCCATCGCAAGGCGAAAAAATCACGGTCAATGCTGACCAGACATTGAATGTTCCCGTCAATCCAATCATTCCCTTCATCGAAGGCGATGGCACCGGCGTTGATATCACGCCAGTCATGATTCGAGTGGTGAACGAGGCCGTCAAGAAAGCCTATCAAGGCCAGCGAAGCATTCACTGGATGGAGGTCTTTGCAGGTCAGAAGGCGACAAAGTTGTATGGCGCTGATGTTTATTTGCCAACAGAAACCCTGACGGCTTTAAAAGATTATGTGGTTTCCATCAAAGGCCCATTGAGTGTGCCGGCCACCGGCGAAATTCGCTCGCTCAATGTGGCTATTCGCCAAGCATTAGACCTCTATGTTTGTCTAAGGCCTTTGAGGTATTTCAAAGGTGTTCCTTCGCCCGTTCGAGAGCCCGAGAAAACCAACATTGCGCTTTTTCGCGAAAACTCTGAAGATATTTACGCAGGTATTGAGTATGCCGCGCACAGTGATGCGGCACAAAAGCTCATTGCTTTTTTAACCAACGAGTTGGGCGCTCAAAGCATTCGTTTCCCATTGACTTCAGGCATTGGCATTAAACCTGTTTCTAGCGAAGGCACGCAACGTCTGATGCGCAAGGCCGTTCAATACGCTATTGACCACGATCTACCCAGTGTCACCATTGTGCACAAGGGAAGTATCATGAAATACACAGAAGGCGCGTTTCGAGATTGGGCTTACCAATTGGCGCAAACTGAGTTTGCCGCACAAGCGATCGACGGCGGGCCTTGGTGCCACATTCAAAATCCGAAGACAGGTCGGAAAATCACTGTCAAAGACATTGCCATGGATGCTTTCTTGCAGCAAATTCTGATGCGTCCACAAGAATTCTCGGTTGTTGCAACTTTAAATCTCAATGGCGACTACATCTCAGATGCGGTTTCTGCACAAGTCGGAGGCATTGGCATTGCTCCCGGTGCCAACATGTCAGACAGTGTGGCTTGTTTTGAGGCCACCGTCGATGCATTGGCCAAGTTTGCAGGCAAAGACTATGTGAACCCTGGCTCTGAAATTTTGTCAGCAGAAATGATGCTTCGTTACATGGGATGGACGCAAGCTGCTGACCTGATTCTGAAAGCCATGGAAGACGCTATTCAAAGCAAGCGAGTTACCCATGATTTTGCAAAACTGATGGAGGGTGCATCTCAAGTGAGTTGTTCAGGATTTGGTCAAGTCGTGATTGATTTCATGTGATGTCTGATTCTCCAACCGTAACCTGCTTTTAACATGTACGAGGAAAATCAAAGCTTTGTGCCTGAATCATTCATGATGCTGTACGTCAAGCCAGGTCAATACAAGCCCAGCTTGCCTCGCAATGAATTAACGCAGCGTTATGAATTTTGTGAAGACATGGCCACGATGTTGATCGACACAGTCAGTGCCCAACAATTTCAGCTTGGTATTACCGAGAGCGATGCATTAGAAAAATGCTGGCAAGGCTTGTTGGTGACCCCCGAGCTGATCCACTCCGATGAAGCCTTCTGGGTGGTTTGCCGGCTGGCTGAACTTTTGTCTTGGCCCATTCCAACATCTTTGAAATAGACCCCATGCAACAAGATATTTTAATCAATTGGTCCCCGCAAGAAACACGCGTTGCCGTGGTGGAGCAGGGTGCTGTGCAAGAGTTGCACGTAGAAAGATCGCTTGAGCGTGGTCTGGTAGGCAATGTCTATTTAGGCAAGGTTGCGCGTGTCTTGCCTGGCATGCAGTCGGCCTTTATTGACATTGGCCTAGAGCGCGCTGCCTTTTTGCACGTGGCCGATGTCTGGCAAAGACAGCCGGAAGGCGAGCCGCCGCAAGTTGCACGCAGTAGTCAGCCTTTGGTGCCCATTGAAAAACAAGTTTTTGAAGGCCAAGCCTTGATGGTTCAGGTGGTCAAAGATCCAATCGGTACCAAGGGCGCTAGGCTTTCAACTCAAATTAGCATTGCAGGCAGACATTTGGTCTTTTTGCCGCAAGACGATCACATCGGTGTATCTCAAAAAATTCCATCGGAACAGCGTGACGCTTTAAGATCGCGTTTACAAAATTTAGTGGGCGCGCAAGGGGGTGGTTTTATTTTGCGCACCAATGCAGAAGACTCAAGTGACATCGAGCTGGGAGAGGACATTGCTTACCTCCGTAAAACTTGGGCGCGAATCAAGGATGCCTCCATCAAACTTCCGGTGCAGTCATTGCTTCACCAAGACCTTACGCTTTTACAAAGAGTTTTGCGCGATCTTGTTAGAGAAGGCACTCAAACCATTCGCATTGACTCTAAAGAACAATTTGAACATTTGGCACATTTTGCCAAAGAGTTCATGCCCGCTTCGGCAACTCGGCTTCAACTCTACAAAGGTGAGCGGCCTATTTTTGATTTGTATTCAATTGATGAGGAAGTGGCCAAAGCACTAGGACGTCGAGTTGAATTGAAGTCGGGTGGCTACCTGATCATTGACCAAACCGAAGCCCTGACCACTGTCGATGTCAATACAGGGGGCTACGTCGGTGCGCGGAATTTTGATGACACCATTTTCAAAACAAATTTAGAGGCAGCACATGCCATTGCCAGACAATTGCGATTGCGAAATCTGGGTGGCATCATCATTGTTGATTTCATTGATATGTCGCGTGAAGAGCATCAAACTGCTGTTCTTGAAGAGTTTAAAAAGCAACTAAGCCGCGATCGCGTCAAAACAATGGCCGGCGGATTTTCACAGTTGGGTTTGTTGGAGATGACGCGCAAGCGTACCCGCGAATCTTTGTCTCACATGCTGTGTGAACCTTGCCCAAGTTGTGACGGCAAAGGCATTGTCAAAACCAATCGAACGGTGGTTTACGATATCTTGCGTGAAATACTGCGAGAGGCTCGTCAGTTCAATCCTCGAGAATTTCGCGTAGTGGCTGCGCCTGCAGTCATCGAGTTGTTGCTTGACGAGGAGAGCCAACATCTGGCTGCACTGTCTGATTTCATAGCCAAGCCCATTTCGCTTCAAAGCGAAACCGCAATGGGGCAAGAACAATACGACATTGTGCTGCTTTGATTCAAGCTACATCGCTTTTGTGATGCAGCCTTGAATAAACACCACCTGCCTTCAGAAGTTCTTCGTGACGGCCTTGCTCTACAATTTCACCGTTCGACATGACAATCACCCTGTCGGCATGTTCGATGGTTGATAGCCGGTGCGCGATGATCAAGGTGGTGCGACCCTTCATGAGATTTTGCAAAGCATCTTGAACCCAGCGTTCTGATTCATTGTCCAAGGCGGATGTGGCTTCGTCCAAAATGAGAATGGGTGCATTTTTATAAAGGGCTCGGGCAATCGCCAAACGCTGACGTTGACCGCCTGACAGTTCGGTGGCGTTGTGACCTAACATCGTGTCCATGCCTTGAGGCAGCTTGCCGACATGTTCGTCCAGGTTGGCCGCTTCTAAACACGCTTGTATTTTGGTGCGATCGACAAGCTGTCCCAATGCAATGTTGGCTGCAACGGTGTCGTTCAACATCACAACATCTTGACTGACCATGGCAAACTGCTGACGCAATTGTTGAAGCGGCCAGTCTTGAATATCAGATCCCTGTAACAAAACTTGACCAGAACTGGGTTGTACGAACCGAGGCAGCAAATTGACCAAAGTGGTTTTACCAGAGCCACTGGTGCCCACAAAAGCCACAGTTTCACCAGATTGAATGCTTAGGCATAAATTGCTCAAAGCCGGAGAAGTATCCGCAGAGTATTGAACATGGACCTTTTGAAACTCAATACAGGGCCCTTGGCTTGATTGCAATGCGGTATCGTGGGTTTCAACTTTTTGGCGGGTAGCGTGTCGATCTACTTCAACTTCAACTTCCTCTAACAAACGCAAACCTCGTTCCAGTGCGGCTAATCCCCTTGTGATGGGGGTTGCGATATCGGCCAGTCGCTTGATGGGAGAGACCAGCATCAACATGGCCGTGATGAAAGCAACAAAGCCACCGACCGTGGCTCCTTGTAAGCCCGCTCGACTTTGAATCAAGGCAACCACCAACACCATAGACAAAGCCACGGCTGCCATCAGTTGGGTGAGGGGCGACATGGCGGCCGATGCGATGGTCGATTTCAACGCCAAACTCCTGAGTCGTTGGCTTAATGACTGGAAACGATTCAGCTGACTATCTTGGGCGCCGTGTAATCGAACCATGCGGTGGGCCAAAACATTTTCTTCCACCACGTAAGCTAAGTTGTCAGTTGCTGATTGACTGTCACGGGTCAAGCCATAAAGGCGTTTGGAGAGCTTCTTCATGATCCAAGCTGAGCCAGGTACCACGATGAAGACCAACATGGTGAGTTTCCAGTTCAAAAACATCAAGTAGCTGATTAAGGCCAGCAGGGTAAAGCCATCTCTAGAGAGGCCCAACAGGGCTGATATGAGCTGTGTCGCGCCCGTTTGAACTTCGTAAACCAATGTATTGGACAAGGCGCTGGCAGATTGTTGGCTGAAAACAGACATGTCAGCCTGCATCAATCTGCGAAATAAAGCCTCACGCAGTGCTTTCATGCCATCGTTGGCAATGCGCGCTAGGGCATATTGCGACACAAAAAATGCAAGGCCTCTGACGAAAAAAATCCCGATGACGGCAGTCGGAACCATCCAAAGAGGCAAGCTATTTTCAGCAAATCCCTCATCGAGCAAGGGTTTAAACAGGGCTGGAATGAGAGGCTCAGTGGCTGCCGCAGCGACTGTGGCCAAGATGGCAAGCACCCAAGTGCCTTGTTGTTTGCCAAAGTAAGGCCAAAGACGGCGCATCCGGCGCAGGTAACTTAATTCCTGTTGGGTGCTGTCAAGGGCGTTATTTGTCATTGATTTGATTTTAACGCGTGTCACAATGTTAAATTAACGGTGTATTGAACAGCCATTCCCATGAAAAAGACCTCATTTTTGACCTATTTTTCTCTTTTCAAAGTGCATTTCAATGCCTTGTTGTTAGCCTGTGCCTTCGCCACCAACACGGCATGGGCACAGTTCAAAGTTGATGTCTCGGGTGTTGGCTTAACGCAAGTTCCTATTGCCATTGCCAGTTTCAAGGGCGAAGAGACTGCGCCTCAGAAGACTTCGGCCATCTTGTTGGCCGATTTGGAAAGAAGTGGTCAATTCAGGGCGGTGCCCAATTTGGGTTTAAGCATGGATGAGCTGTCTCGACCTGACCATGCCTTGTTGCGACAGAAAAGTGCAGACGCCCTGGTGGCAGGCAGTTCAACACGCCTAGCGGACGGACGCTACGAGGTCCGCGCCAAGTTGTGGGACGTCGTTTCGGGGCAAGAGCGCGGGGACTACCGCGAAACCGTCGCCGCGGCCGATTTGCGGTTATCAGCTCATCGTTTGGCTGACTGGGTCTATGAAAAACTCACCGGGGAGAAGGGTGTCTTTGCAACCCGAATTGCTTACATCACCAAAACCACCGGCAAATACAGCCTTTGGATTGCTGACTCTGATGGCGAAAACGCTCAGTCTGCACTGACAAGTGCTGAGCCCATCATTTCTCCCTCTTGGTCGCCAAAGGGCAATCAACTGGCCTATGTTTCTTTTGAATCTCGCAAACCAGTGATTTATGTGCATGAGTTGGCCACAGGCAAACGCAAAATCATGGCCAATTTCAAAGGCTCTAACAGCGCACCTGCATGGTCGCCTGATGGGCGTTCATTGGTGGCCACTTTGAGCCGAGATGGCAGTTCGCAGTTGTACCTGATTGACGTGGCGTCTGGTGATGCTAAACGTTTAACTCAAAACTCAGGGATCGATACAGAGCCTGGCTTTTCGCAAGATGGCTCGAAGATTTACTTTGTATCTGATCGAGGTGGAAGTCCTCAAATTTACAAAATGAACGACACCGGTTCGGGGGTTGAAAGAGTCACTTTCAGCGGAAGTTACAATATCTCACCCGCACTTAGCCCAGATGGGCGGTGGCTGACTTACATCTCGCGTGTTGGGGGGCAGTTCAAAGTTCAAGTGATGAACTTGAGCACCGGCCAGACAAGTGCCATCACTGAAACCTCAGCCGATGAGCGCCCTAGCTTTGCACCCAATAGCAAATTGATCGTGTATGCCACGGTGCTTCAAGGACGCGAGGCGCTCATGACGACCACTTTGGATGGCAAAATCAAAGCCAGACTTTCTGGACAAAGTGGTGATATTCGTGAACCCGCCTGGGGTCCTTACCGATAAATTTTAAATGTTGGAGTTTTTTCATGATCAAACGTAGTCTTTGGATTTTGGCATTGACAGCAGCCTTGGCTGCCTGCTCATCTGGCGTCAAATTGAACGAGGTGCCTGTTGAAGACAAAAACGCTTCTGCTGCGGCTCCCGCCACAACAGATGCAGCACAAAGCAACGTCGCTCCTGTTGTGAGTGGCAAAGCGGGTGCACAAGGTGTGGCACCTGCTGGCGTGAATGTGGTGTATTTCGACTACGACAGTTTTACATTGAAACCAGAAGCGCGTGCTGTTTTGGAGCGCAATGCGGCGCATCTGCAATCTAACAAGCAATTCAAAGTACAGCTTGAAGGACATACCGACGACCGGGGTGGTCGTGAATACAACTTGGCCCTTGGACAAAAACGAGCTGAAACGGTTCGCCGCGCACTGACCTTGTTGGGTGTCAGCGATGCACAACTTGAAGCGATTAGTTTTGGCAAAGAAAAGCCTGCTGCCTCGGGTGCCGATGAAGCAACCTATGCCAAAAATCGCCGTGTTGAAATCAAATACTGATTGAATCTGTTTTATGCGAAATCGGGCTTATTTATTCTTCCTTCAATTGGGCTTGGCATGCTGGTTGTCTAGCCTAAGTTTGCTTGCCAATGCAGCCTTGTTTGGAGATGATGAAGCCCGCCGCGCCATCTTGGATTTGCGGCAGCGACTTGAAACAGCACAGCAAAATTTAAAATCTCAAACAGCTGATATTGTGAAGTCTCAAGCGGCTGAAAATACCAACTTAAGGGGCGGTTTGCTTGAGTTGCAAAACCAAATTGAAGCTTTGAAATCTGAGCAATCAAAACTTAACGGCACCTTAGAAAATTTGTTGCGTGAGCTCACAGACATACAGCTGAAGCAAAAAGACATTCTGCAAAGTATCGACGCAAGGTTGAATAGGTTTGAGCCTGTCAAAATTGTTTTAGACGGCCTGGAGTTTCAAGCTGACCCTGCAGAGAAGAAGCAATTTGACAATGCGCTTGCAGTCTTTCGAACTGGCGATTTTGCGGCCGCGCAAAGCAGCTTACTTGGCTTTTTGCTAAGTCACCCCAGCAGCGGTTATGCATCTTCTGCTCTGTTTTGGTTAGGCAATGCACAATACGCCACCAAAGACTACAAAGAGTCGATGCTCAATTTTAGAAAGCTCTTGAACATTGCGCCACTTCACACGCGTGCCCCAGACGCCATGCTGGCCATTTCGAATTGTTTGGTCGAGCTCAAGGACCTGAAGGCCGCCAGAAAAGCCATGGAAGATTTGATCAAATTGCATCCCAACAGCGATGCAGCACAAACGGCCAAAGATCGACTCAGTCGCTTGAAATAATTCGGCATGACTGAGCCTCAACTTGCCCATTTGCAGTGGTTGGTATTGAGTTCTACGGCTGTAGTCTCTTTGTTCTTGGGTGCTCTTTTTCACCGTTCTCATTTTTGTACCATGGGCGCAGTCAGCGATGCGGTCATCATGGAAAATTTTGACCGCTTGCGCCAGTGGGCCCTTGCCTTGGCTGTTGCCATTTTTGGCTTTGGATGCATGGCTTATGCCGGCCTGATTAACCCCCTTCAATCCATCTATGCCACCCAAGACCTGTTGTGGCTTTCATCCTGGCTGGGTGGCTTGTTGTTCGGCTGGGGCATGGTGTGGGCTTCTGGATGTGGCTCAAAGACGCTGGTTCGTTTAGGTGCAGGTAACTTGAAAGCTTTGTGGGTGTTGCTTGTCATGGGCGTCGTTGCCCTTTCTGCCATGAAGGGCCTCTTGGCGGTCGGACGTGTGAACTACATTGATGCCGTGAAAATTGAAATGCCGCAGGGCCTGTTTGCGGGTCAGTGGCTGAGCCATTATTTCAATGTTTCGTTGCCTGTTGGTATTTTTGGCGCTGCTTGCTTGGTTTCTGCACTTTTGCTTTTATGGATTTTGAAAGATCAAAATTTCTTAACGCTTCACAATGTGTTAACGGGCATTTTAGTCGGCCTCGTGATTTGTGGGGTCTGGTGGATTTCTGGCGTTTTAGGGCACGGCTTGGAACACCCCGAAACACTGGAGGAATTTTTCCTCGCCACTTCAAGCCGCAAAATGGAAGCCCTTAGTTTCACGGGCCCGGTGGCTTTGGCTTTGGACGCTTTGATTTACTTCAGCGACGGCACCAAGCGCTTGACCATGGGTTTGGTTAGTGTGCTGGGTGTTTGTGTTGGCTCTTTCATCAGTGCTTGGTTTCAAGGGACTCTGAAGCTAGAAGGCTTTACCAACGCAGCCGACATGCGCCGTCATCTTGTGGGTGCCAGTTTCATGGGGCTAGGTGCAGTGCTCGCCATGGGGTGCTCCATCGGACAGGGCTTAAGCGGCCTCTCAACGCTCAGCTTCAACAGCATGATTGCAAGCTTGGCCATCGTTGCGGGTGCCTATGCGGCCTTGCAATACGATTTGCGTCAAGCTTGATTCTGCGTAAGCGTTTTTTAAAATCACGCTGTGACTGAAACAAACATTGCCAGTCGAAGGTTTGGAGGCATGGCCAGACTTTATGGTCTGACCGGCGCAGATCACATAGCACGTTCACACGTGTTGATTGTGGGCATTGGTGGGGTGGGTTCTTGGATTGCTGAAGCATTGGCCAGAAGTGGCGTTGGTGAGTTGACCTTGATCGACATGGACCACATTGCCGAATCCAATATCAATCGTCAAATCCATGCTTTAGAAAGCACCTTGGGACAAGCCAAAGTTATGGCCATGAAAGAAAGAATTGCCCAAATCAATTCGGATTGCCGTGTTCATGTTGTCGATGATTTTGTTTCGCCAGAAAACTGGTTAGAGCTTGTTGCCAGCATCAATTCATCTTCTTCAAGTCTGGTGCCCTTAACGGCAGTGGTCGATGCTTGTGATCAGGTCAAAGCCAAAGTGACCATGGCTGATTGGGCCATTCGGCAAAAAGTTTTCATGGTCACGCTGGGTGCTGCTGGGGGCAAGAAAGAAGCCCATCGTGTTGAGCAAGCCGATCTGTCGAAGGTGACCCACGACCCCTTATTGTCCCAATTGCGGTATCGACTCAGGAAAGAAAAGGGCGCTCCCAAAGAGGGCAAAAAAATAGGTGTACTTTGCGTATTCAGTCGAGAAAACGTTGCGCCACCCGATGCATCCTGCCTCATTGAAGGAGACGGCACACTCAACTGCCACGGCTATGGATCGGCTGTCACAGTGACGGCAAGTTTTGGCTTGGTGGCTGCCTCATTGGTGGTGAATTATCTTGCGACCGGCTTGGCAAACCCTAAAATTTGAAGCTATAATTTAAGGCTTGAGTAAATGGGTCGGTAGCTCAGTCGGTAGAGCAGCGGACTTTTAATCCGTTGGTCGCGAGTTCGAATCTCGCCCGACCCACCAAATACTCAAACCCTTTTAAAACCCCGCATAGCTTGCTTTGCGGGGTTTTTTCTTGTTCGCTCAGGCTTAGTGCTATGCAGCCGAAAGATCAAGCTTCAAGCTTTAGCCTTTCCAATTCCTCTGACCAAGCCAGCCATTGAATTTCCAATTCTTCAAGGGCTGTGTTGACCGTTTTGAGCAATTTGCCAGTCTCTGCAATTTCTGCGGGAGAGAGCGTCGTCGTCAGTTTGCTTTCCAAGGCCAATTTGTCGGTTTCTAATTTGGCAATTTTTAAATCGGCTTGCTCAATTGATTTTTTCAGTGGTTTTTGAAGCGCTGATTTTTGTTGCCGCAACAGAGCATCTTCCTTTTTTTGCTCTTGCGTTCGGTTGGCAATTTTTGTGACTTGCTTTGGAGACTCAGCGGTCACAGTCGCAGGCATCACAAGAGGTACATCGACCTCGTTGTTTTTAGCCTCTTCACGCAATCGTTTAGATTCCTCTAATAAATAGCGTTGGTAGTCATCCAGATCACCATCGAATGGCTTGATCTCTCCGCGGCCCACCAACCAAAATTCATCGCAAACTGCACGGAGCAAGGCGCGGTCGTGGCTGACCAACATGACGGTGCCTTCAAATTCATTCAGAGCCATCGACAAGGCTTCGCGTGTGGCCAAGTCCAAGTGGTTGGTGGGTTCATCCAACAACAAAAGGTTAGGGCGTTGCCACACAATCATGGCCAACACCAGTCTGGCTTTTTCACCGCCACTCATGGAGCCCACGTTTTGCTTCACCATGTCGCCGGTAAAGTTGAACGTCCCCAAAAAATTCCGCAGATCTTGTTCGCGGGAAGACTGCCCTGGTGTGGCGCCCAGTTCCTTCACCAACCGAATCATGTGCTCGAGCGGATTGTCTGCGGGGTGCAACACGTCCAATTCTTGTTGAGCGAAATACCCAATATTCAGCCCCTTGCCTTCTGTCAGTTCGCCAGACAAAGACTTGATGCTGCGCGCAATGGTTTTGACCAAAGTAGATTTACCTTGTCCGTTGGCTCCTAAGATGCCAATGCGCTCGCCTGCCAAAACAGACTTGTTGACTTGCCTCACAATGACTTTGTCGACACCATCCACCGAATAGCCCAGATTGGCATCGGTGATGGCCAGCATCGGGTTGGGCAAATTTTGGGGCTCTTTGAATTCGAAGGTGAAATCAGCGTCCGCTAGAACGGGTGCAATTTTCTCCATGCGTTCAAGCGCCTTCACGCGACTCTGAGCCTGTTTGGCCTTGCTGGCTTTGGCCTTGAATCGGTCAATGAACTTTTGCAAATGTGCAATTTTGTCTTGCTGCTTTGAAAACGAGGCTTGTTGCAATTCAAGCTGCTGTGCTCTCAGGGTTTCAAACGCGCTGTAATTGCCCCCATAACGGTTGAGCTTGGCATGTTCAATGTGCAGCGTGACGTCAGTCACAGCATCCAGAAATTCGCGGTCGTGGCTGATGACAACCATGGTACCTGTATAACGTTTAAGCCATGCTTCTAGCCACACTAAGGCGTCCAAATCTAAGTGGTTGGTGGGTTCGTCCAAAATGAGCAAGTCTGAGGGGCACATGAGTGCACGTGCCAATTGCAGCCGCATTCGCCAGCCGCCGGAGAAACTGTTGACGGGTTGGTCCAATTCAGCTGATTTGAATCCCAGCCCCAAAATCAAAGACTGCGCACGCGGCACCGCATCATGTTCGCCAGCATCGGCCAAATCAACGTGAGCATGAGCCATGGCCATGCCATCTTCTGAAAGTTCTGCTGCGTGAAGCACCGCACGCAACTCAGCCAATTTTGTATCGCCGCCCAGTACAAAATCCGTTGCACTTTCTTCTGTCTCTGGCATGTCTTGGGCCACTTGAGCCAAACGCCATTGCTTGGGAATGGAAAAGTCGCCACCGTCCTCGTGCAAAGTGCCATTGAAGAGCGCAAAAAGGGTTGATTTGCCAGCACCATTGCGACCCACCAAGCCCACTTTTTCACCAGGATTGAGTGTGACGGAGGCACCATCTAGCAACACTTTGGCGCTACGGCGCAGCGTGACATTTTTCAGTTGAATCATGAAAGGGTTCGTGCATCGGCTGCGCTCAAGGAGCGACCGAGGGAGGTCAATTTGGGATGGGGGAGAGTTGGACTCAATTGCGCTTGATCATAGCCTTCAAAGGGAGCTTTTTTTTCATGACTTTGTGTCAATTTTCAAAAGTGCCTCTTTGGTAAGCAACAAGACTTGATCTTCTCCAGCACTCGTTTCTAACCAGACTGCTTCCAGCGAGGGGAAAGCCGCTTCAAAGTGGTCGCGCTCATTGCCAATTTCCAGCACCAAAATGGCTTTTGGGTTCATGCGGGCTGGCAACTCAAGGAACAACTGACGAATGAAATCCATGCCATCTGGGCCGCCGGCCAAAGCCAACAGCGGCTCTGCTTTGAACTCGGCAGGCAGTCCTTGCATGCTGGCTTCACACACATAAGGCGGGTTGCAAATGATGCAATCAAATGTTCGCGTCAGACCTTGAAGGCCATTGCTTTCGACAAGTTGAATTCGATGTGAAAGCTGGTGTTGATCGACATTGATTTTGGCCACGGCCAAGGCATCCTTTGAGATATCAGCCCCAGTCACTTGAATTTCAGGGTAGGCCATGGCACACAAAACAGCCAAACTGCCATTGCCAGTGCACAGGTCTAAAAACGAATGCGAAGTCTCTGTCAGCCAACCATCAAAGGCGCCCTCTGCAATCAGTTCTGCAATAAAGCTGCGCGGCACGATGCTGCGCTCATCGACGTAAAAGGGAATGCCTTGAAGCCAAGCTTCTTGGGTTAGGTAGGCTGCAGGTTTGCGTGTAGCAATTCGTTGCTCAATCAGTGCTTGGCAAGCCTGAATGTGAGCCGCAGAAAGATCTGCCACTTTCAGATCGAGATTCAAGGCTGTGGCCCTTTCTTGGGTGCGCAGCACATCTTCAGTGAAGTCTAGATCCAAAGGCAATTGAAGTTGCCACAAAATAAGCCAAGCGGCTTCATCTTGCGCATTCAGGGTGCCATGACCAAATGCGACCTTGGCTTCATCTAGTCTGTGTGCGCTAGTGTGTATGAGTTCTTTGAGATCCATCGCATGGGTGCCTTACGGCTTTTGCTTCATCTCAATGGCGCAGGCATTGTTCAAATTGAACAAGACCTTTTTGTAAATGTTTTTCAGAGGCTCAATGTCGACCAATGCCACATGTTCATCAATCTTGTGAATAGTGGCGTTAGGTGGGCCCAGCTCAATGACTTGTGGACATGTTTGTGCGATAAAGCGGCCATCGCTGGTGCCGCCAGTTGTCGACAGTTCTGTTCGAAGTCCTGTCACCTCATGAATAGCTTCTTGCACAGCTTTGACAAGAGTGCCTGGCGTGGTGAGAAAAGGTAGTCCGCCCAGTGTCCACTCAATGTCAAACTTCAATGCATGCTTCAGCAGAACATCGGTCAGACGTTTCTTCAAAGAACTTTCGTTGGACTCTGTGCAAAAACGGAAGTTGAAGTCAATGATCATTTCACCAGGAATGACATTGGTCGCACCTGTGCCCGCTTGCACATTGCTGATTTGCCAACTGGTAGGCGGGAAAAATTCATTGCCTGTATCCCACACCATGTTGGCCAATTCGGCCAGTGCCGGTGCGGCTCGGTGTACAGGGTTGTCTGCCAACTGCGGATAAGCAATGTGGCCTTGGATCCCTTTGACAATCAAATGACCACTGAGCGAACCGCGCCGTCCGTTCTTGATCATGTCGCCTGTTTGTTTCACCGATGTGGGCTCTCCCACAATGCAATAGTCGGGCGTTTCGTTGCGAGCATGCAGCATTTCACAAATTCGAACGGTACCGTCTAGGGCTGGCCCTTCTTCGTCACTGGTCAGTAAAAACGCAATGCCCAATGCCGGGTTAGCACATTCTTTGTAAAACTCTTGGGTGGCCACCACCATGGCGGCCAGCGAGGTTTTCATGTCGCTTGCGCCGCGACCAAACAACTTGTCGTCTCGGTGAGTGGGCGTGAAGGGGTCGCTGGCCCATTGCTTCAAAGGTCCTGTGGGAACGACATCAACGTGTCCTGCAAATGCCAAAGTGTGGCCAGAGCTACCCGATTTTTTGGCCCAAAGATTTCTCACCCGAAAGTTGTCTGGCCCCAAATCAATCACTTCGCATTGAAAGCCCAAGGGCTCAAGGTGGGAATTGATCAAAGCTGTGCAGCCGCCATCATTGGGTGTGACGGAAGGCAATGAGATCAGTTGCTCAGCCAGTCGAAGTGTGGCGCTCATGAGGATCTGCCTGCTTTGATGAATCGTGCCATGCGGTGTGCGGCTTCTAAGCATTCAGCCGTTTCGGCCACCAAGGCCATTCGAACACGACCTTGTCCAGGGTTCTGACCCTTTACGCTTCTGCCAATGTAGCTGCCAGGCAGAACAGTGACGTTTTCGGATTCATACAGCTCGCGCGCAAAATCAGTGTCGCTGTTGTGCCATGCTGATGGAACACCAGCCCACAGGTAAAAACTGGCATCAGGGAGTTTGACGTCCATGACCTCAGACAAGACAGGCGTGACTTGTGCGAATTTAGTGCGGTACAAGTTGCGGTTGTCCACCACATGGTCCTCGTCATTCCATGCTGCAATGCTGGCGGCTTGAACCACGCCACTCATGGCGCAGCCATGGTAGGTGCGGTAGAGCAAGAAGTCTTTGATGATGGCAGCGTCTCCAGCCACAAAGCCACTGCGCAAGCCTGGTACGTTGCTGCGTTTGGACAGGCTTGTGAATGCGATCAAACGTTTGAATTCTTTATAACCCAAAAGATACGCAGCTTCGAGTCCGCCCAATGGCGGTTCGTCCCGAAAATAGATTTCGCTGTAGCACTCATCGGAGGCGATGACAAAGCCATACTTTTCACTGAGCGCCAACAATGTTTGCCACTCAGCCAAAGGCATGATTTTGCCGGTTGGGTTACCAGGTGAACACACAAAAACGAGTTGGGTTGCGCGCCAAACATCTTCTGGAACTGTCTGCCAGTCTGCTGAAAAGTCATTTTCAGGCGAATTGGCCACGTAGTAAGGTTCGGCACCGCCCAAGAGGCTTGCCCCCTCGTAAATTTGATAAAAGGGATTAGGGCTGACGACGCGTGCGCCCTTTTGGGTGGGGTCTAAGACGGCTTGCGCCAGAGAAAACAAGGCCTCTCTGGAGCCATTAACAGGCAAAATTTGTGTACTGGGCTGAATTTCAATGCGGTATCTGCGCTGAAGCCACTGGCCGCATGCTTCCCGCATGCGCAATTCACCCGCAGTGGCTGGATATCCAGACAGTGCGGTGTCTAGCGAGGCCTTGAGTGCTGTTTTGATGAATTCGGGCGTAGCGTGCTTGGGCTCGCCAATGCCCAAACTAATGTGCGCGCGGTCTGTGGGTGGGGTCACAGTTGCGAACAATTGGCGAAGGCGCTCAAAGGGGTAGGGTTGTAGGGCAGACAGTAGGGGATTCATGTCCTAATTATCCGGGATTGTGGGGGCATTTTTGAGTTCAATTTCAGGTGTTTTCCAGCCTGATAAGGCTCTTGGGTCGGTTAACATGGAGGCTTCTGGCACAAGCTGTGCCTACTGACCTAATTTCTGACTCCTGTGCGCCTCAATTCCATCAAATTATCTGGATTCAAATCCTTTGCAGAACCCACCAATTTTGTCCTGCCTGGCCAGTTGGTCGGTGTTGTGGGCCCTAATGGTTGCGGAAAATCCAACATCATGGATGCATGCCGCTGGGTTTTGGGTGAGTCCAAAGCTTCAGAATTGCGTGGTGAATCCATGCAGGACGTTATTTTCAATGGCACCAACACCCGCAAGGCGGCTAGTCGTGCCAGTGTGGAGTTGGTCTTTGACAATGCAGACCACCGTGCGGGTGGGCAATGGGGCCAGTTTTTGGAAATTGCGGTCAAACGCGTTTTGACACGTGACGGCAACAGCAGTTATTTCATCAACAACCAACCTGTTCGCAGGCGCGATGTCCAGGATGTATTTCTGGGCACAGGCCTAGGACCTCGTGCTTATGCCATTATTGGTCAAGGCACCATCAGCCGAATCATCGAGTCTCGGCCAGAAGAGCTGCGCTTGTTTTTGGAAGAAGCTGCCGGCGTTTCTAAATACAAAGAACGGCGCCGCGAAACGGAAAACCGTCTTTCTGATACCAGAGAAAATTTAACGCGGGTTGATGACATCCTCCGCGAATTGAACGCCAATTTGGAAAAGTTGGAGAAGCAGGCTGAAGTCGCACAGCGCTTCAATGATTTAAAAGTCGACAGCACCTTAAAGCAGCAACAGCTTTGGTTCTTCAAGCGTGCTGATGCCGAAACCGATCAAGTCAAAATCAAAGCCGATGTAGACAAAGCACTGATTGATCTCGAGGCTCGCATTTCAGATTTGCGACATGTCGAGGCAGACCTAGAAACAGTTCGGCAAGCTCACTACGCCGCTGGCGACCAAGTCAATCAAGCACAAGGTTTGTTGTACGAGGCAAGTTCTGAAGTCAGTCAATTAGAAGCTGAAATTCGTTTTGTGGTGGAAGGGCGCCAACGCGCTGAGCAACGTTTGACGCAATTACAAGCTCAATCATCTGATTGGTCTAACAAGCAAGTACAAGCTCTTGCAGAGTTGGAAGCATTGGCCGAGCAGGCTCTCCAAGCTGAAGATCAAAGCCTCACCTTGGCTGCACAAGTCGAAGACCAAGCTCAAGCTTTGCCTGATTTAGAGGAGGCTCTTAGACAAGCTCAAGCCAAGGCCAATGAGCAAAGAGGCAGTGTGGTGCAGGTTCAACAACAAATTCAAGTGCTGGCGGCTGATCAACGCAACATCGAAGACCAAGCACGTCAACTTTCACTAAGGCGTGAGCGGCTAACGGCCGATCGCAACGCGCTGGATGCGCCAGATGAACAAAAAATTGTGCAGTTACAAGAGCAATTGGCACAAGCAGATGCTTTGGCCAAATCGTGTACTGCAGCGCTGCAAGAATTAGAAGAGCAGACGCCTTTATTGGATCAAGAGCGCCGAAATCAGCAGCTGGCCGTGAACGATGAATCAGCCAAACTGGCAGATCTCACGGCCAAGATTGAAGCCCTCAAATCTCTTCAAGAAAAAGTCAAAACCGATGGGAAGCTCAAGCCATGGTTGAGCAAGCATGGACTTGATCAACTACAAGGTTTGTGGAGCAAGATTCACATGGAACCCGGGTGGGAAAATGCCATGGAATCTGCGCTTCGTGAGAAGCTCTCCTCTCTGGAGGTTTCGCGCCTAGACATGGTGAAGGCTTTTGCGACCGATGCGCCGCCTGCCAAACTTTCTTTTTATTCGCCGCCCAACGCCACCCAAAACACAGCTCGAAAAGGACTGCCAGCAGCATGTCGGCCGCTTGCCGATTTGCTCAGACTTTCTGATGCGGGCCTTGCAGCTTTACTGACAGATTGGTTGCAGGGTTATTTCACAGCACCTTCGTTGGAAGATGCCATGGCTTGGCGTGATCAACTCCAAGGCGCTGAATGTTTTGTGGTTCAGACCGGTCACGCTGTTGGTAAGCACAGTGTGAGTTTTTATGCGCCTGATTCAGAACAAGCAGGTCTCTTGGCGCGAGCTCAAGACATTGAAAATTTTGAAAAACAATTGCGTGCTCAAACACTGATTGCCGAAGAAACAAGGTCTAGCTCTGTTCGAGCTGAAACTGCCTATTCAGATGCTGCGCAACGTTTGGTGTTGTCTAGGCAAGAGACCTCAGAGGCTCAATCGAAAGCCCACGAACTTCAGGTTGAAACACTTCGCTTGTCCCAATGGGCTGAACAAACGCGGACTCGCAGTGAGCAAATTGCGGGTGACATGGCAGAAATCGACCTCCATTTAGAAGAACTTCAAGAACGCCGTATGACGGCTGAAGGCCGTTTTGAAGAACTCGATATGCAATTGGCCGATAGTCAAGAGAGGCATGCCCAACTTGATGAACGCGTCATTGAAACTGAACGCCAACTATCTGAGTGCCGTGAGCAACAGAGAACGCTTGAACGTTTGGCTCAAGAGGCTGCTTTCTCACAGCGCAGTCTAGAGGCTAGGCGCTCTGAATTACAGCGCGGGCTTGAGACTGCGGTTCAGCAAATCCAATCAATTGCCGATGAGCAAGAACGTGCTAAAGATGAACTCTCGCGGCTCACTGATGCGGCGGCACAGGCAGGTTTACAAAATGCTTTGGCCATGAAAATGGAGCGCGAGCGGGTATTGGGCGCAAAGCGCAGCGAGTACGATGACCTTACTGCGCGTTTGCGTGCCAATGATGAGCGGCGAATGAGTTTTGAGCGTGAACTCGATCCGCTGCGTCAAAGAATTACCGATCTTCAACTCAAAGAACAGGCTTCCCGTTTGGGACTTGAGCAATACGCGCAGTTGCTTCTTGATGCACAAGCAGACCTTGAGGCCTTGGCCAAGTCGATTGAAGATGGCAATGTCCGTTTAACAGGCCTGCAATCAGAAATTGATCGACTGAATCGTGAAATAGTAGCTTTAGGTGCTGTCAATTTGGCTGCTTTGGATGAGTTGACAACTTCGCGCGAGCGCAAAGTGTTTTTGGACGCTCAAACCGCTGATTTGACCGAAGCCATGACTACGCTTGAAGATGCCATCAAGAAAATTGATGCCGAAACCAGAGATCTCTTGGCTGGCACTTTCAAAATTGTGAATGAGCATTTCGGGCGCATGTTCCCTGAATTGTTTGGTGGGGGCAGTGCGCGCTTGGTCATGACGGGCGACGAAATTTTGGACTCGGGTGTTCAAGTGATGGCGCAGCCACCGGGTCAAAAAAATCAGACCATTCATTTGCTATCGGGCGGCCAAAAGGCACTGACCGCCATTGCCTTGGTGTTCGCTATTTTTCAACTCAACCCAGCACCTTTTTGTTTGCTGGACGAGGTCGATGCGCCCTTGGACGATGCGAACACAGAACGCTACGCCAAATTGGTCAAGAGCATGGGCAAAGAAACACAATTTTTGTTCATCAGCCACAACAAGATCGCGATGGAAATGGCAGAGCAATTGATTGGTGTCACCATGCAAGAGCAAGGTGTCTCCCGCATCGTTGCCGTCGACATGGAAGCTGCAGTTTCCATGGCCGAAGCGGTTTGAACAAGTCATTTTGTCCCAACCCTACGTTGCAGACCCCAAATGAGCTCCTTGCAAAATAGTTTGGCAATTGTTGGTGGTTTGATCTTGGTGTGTGTTGTTTTGTACAACCTCTGGACGGCACGCCAAAATGCACCGCGCCAAGCAGCGCCTGAGCCATCTGCTGGCATTGATCCTGTTTTAGATGCTGCGGATTTGAACCGCCAAAGTATTCAAGATTCTGCCTACTTGGACGATGAGATAGACATTTTGCCCCTACCCGAAAAGAAGCCGCCGCTGGATGCCTTGATCGACGTGATTGCGGCCATTGAGTTAGATGTGCAGGTTTCAGGCGATGCGGCTTTGGCCGCTTTGCCTGCAACACGCCGAGTTGGCACCAAACCATTCGCGGTTGAAGGATTGAATGACAATACGGGCGAATGGGAAACACCTGTGGCTGGGCGTCGCTATCACGCTTTTCAGGCGGGTGTTCAATTGGCCAATCGGGTGGGCCCATTGAATGAAATTGAATTTTCAGAATATGTGATCAAAGCCCAAAGTTTTGCAGATTCAATTGGCGGTGCACCTGAGTTTCCAGACATGTTGGAAGAAGTGGCGCGTGCTCGTGAGCTTGATCAATTTGCCAGTGAGCACGATGCCCAGCTAAGTTTCACGGTTTGCGCGACATCAGCGGCTTGGAGTCCTGGCTATATTCATCAGCACGCCGCACGTTGGGGTTTTGTGGCGGGTGTTATTCCTGGCAGAATGGTTTTGGCTGCAGCCGTGCAAGGTTTGCCACCGATCTTGTCCTTGTCCTTTGATACACAGGCCGCCATGGCAGAAGACCCTGCCTTGTCCGCTATTCGAGAATTTACCCTCAGCCTCGATGTGCCCCAGGTTGCCAGAGAAGAACAAGCATTTGCTCGCTTGCGCGAAGCTGCGCGCATATTGGGCAAAGAAATGGACGGTGTCATCACGGATGGCTCTGGCCATGCACTCACTGAGGCAAATTTAAATGCCATTGCTGTCGATCTAGAACTTCTTTACGATGCTCTTGATTCACGTGAGTTGTCCGCTGGCTCACCGCAGGCGCGTCGATTGTTTTCATAATCGTGTTCCCAATTTCATTGTGAATTTAGATTTGTTTTCAGAATCGAATGAGGGGCAAGCGCAATCCCCTTCCTCATTAGATTTGGCAACTCAACAAGCCACACAACTTCGGAAATTGTTGCATCGCTATGCGCATGCCTACTACACCTTGGATGCACCTGAAGTCCCAGACGCTGAATACGATCGATTGTTTAATCAACTACAAAGCATCGAAACTCAATACCCTGAGCTGCTTACTGCCGATTCACCGACACAGCGCGTCGGCGGCGCCATATTGCCAGAGTTCGCTACAGTACGGCATCAAGTTCCGATGCTGAGCATTCGAACAGAAACCGACACACAGGCCAGTGGTGCTGCAGCTTTTGACACCCGCATTCGAAAAGAATTGAGTTTGACCGAGACCGATTCAGAGGTGGAGTATGTGGCAGAACTGAAGTTTGATGGCTTGGCCATGAGTCTGCGTTACGAGCACGGTATTTTGGTCCAAGCGGCCACTCGGGGTGACGGTGAGTATGGGGAGGATGTGACTCACAACATTCGAACCATTGGTCAAATACCCCTTCAGCTTGCAGCTGATGTTCCCTCTGTACTGGAAGTTCGCGGCGAAGTTTACATGCGGCGAGACGACTTTGATGCCCTCAATCAGCGGCAACTGCTCAAAATTGCTGAGGGCCTCAAGGGTGAAAAAACTTTTGTCAATCCAAGAAATGCTGCTGCAGGGGCTGTTCGGCAATTGGATTCCAACATCGCTGCGCAAAGACCCTTGAGTTTTTTTGCTTACGGCTTAGGTGAAGTGTTGGGGTGGCCTTTGGGTGTTGTGCCTTTTCAGCGGCATGATGATTTATTACAAACGCTCAAGTCTTGGGGTTTTCCGGTTGCTGCACAAACACAGTGTGTCAAGGGTGCTACGGGGCTTATTGATTTCCACTCACACATTGCCCAGCAAAGAGATCGGCTGCCTTACGACATTGATGGGGTTGTTTACAAAGTCAATGACCTCGGTCTTCAAGAAAAACTAGGATTTGTGACGCGCGAGCCCCGTTGGGCTGTCGCTCACAAATACCCCGCGCAGGAAGAGCTGACAACTGTTCAAGCCATTGACGTCCAAGTGGGTCGAACTGGTAAATTGACACCGGTTGCCAAACTGGCCCCTGTCTTTGTGGGCGGGGTTACCGTGACCAACGCAACCCTTCACAATGAAGATGAAGCCAGGCGCAAAGATGTTCGGGTGGGGGATACGGTCATTGTCCGCCGCGCAGGAGACGTCATACCGGAGGTGGTCAGCGTCGTGCTTGCTCAGCGACAAGCTGATGCCTTGATTTTTACCATGCCGCGTGTCTGTCCAGTCTGTGGAAGTCCGGCTTTGCGCGATGAAGATGAGGCCGATTACCGATGCAGTGGCGGTCTTTTTTGCGGTGCACAACGTAAGCAAGCCTTTTTGCATTTTGCGCAAAGAAGGGCGGTGGAGGTTGACGGTTTGGGTGAGAAATTGATTGATCAACTGGTAGATGCCGGAGTGGTCCGTACATTGCCAGATCTTTATAAATTAAGTTTAAGTGCATTGCTTCAACTTGATCGGATGGCTGAAAAATCTGCATTCAATATTTTGAGTGCCCTTGAAGCATCAAAGTCAACCACCTTGCCTCGTTTCATTTATGGTTTGGGTATCCGCCATGTTGGAGAAGCCACAGCCAAGGAATTTGCCAGACACTTTGGCAACTTGGACGCCTTCATGGCTGCTTCCATGGAAGAGCTGTTAGAGGTATCAGATGTCGGCCCTATCGTGGCGCAAAGTGTGGTCACATTTTTTTCCCAATCGCACCACCAAGAAATTGTGGCCCAGTTGAGAGCCTGTGGCGTTCGATGGGAAGAGGGTTTGCCTGCAGAGCGGCCTACCAAGCCACTGAGCGGTCAAACCTTCGTGTTGACGGGCACCTTGCCAACCTTAAGTCGAGACGAGGCTAAAGCCATGCTAGAAGACGCTGGTGCCAAAGTGGCTGGCTCAGTAAGTCAAAAAACAAGTTACGTGGTCGCAGGTTCTGAGGTCGGTAGCAAACTTGAAAAGGCATTGGCACTCGGTGTGCCTGTTCTCGATGAAGCAGGTCTTTTGTCATTGTTAAATGGAGATCCACATGACGGTTCGTGAAATATTAAAAATGGGCGATGAGCGACTGATGCGTACCGCAAAGCCAGTGCTCGAATTCAACACGACTGAATTGCTCGAGGGCTTGGAGGACATGAAAGAGACCATGATCGCTGCCAATGGTGCAGGACTGGCAGCTCCCCAAATTGGGTGGGATATTCAGCTGGTTATTTTTGGAACCGGACAAATCATTTCAAGGTACCCTGATGCAGCGCCTATTCCCTACACCGTCCTGATCAACCCTGTCATCACGCCCATTGGAAGTGAGTTGCAGCATGATTGGGAAGGTTGTCTTTCGGTGCCCGGATTGAGGGCTGTAGTACCCAGATGGCAACACATTCGATATTCTGGTTTTGATCAGCATGGACAAGCCATTGAAAGAACAGCTGAAGGTTTTCATGCCAAAGTCGTTCAGCATGAGTGCGATCACTTAATGGGCATTCTATTTCCACAGCGCGTTCGCGACTTCACAAAATTTGGATTTAATTCCGTGCTGTTTCCACACTTAGCGCCAGAATCAGACGATTAAAGTCTGGCCAATCTTTCAACGGCGGCGTGCAAAGTGGCATCTTTTTTTGCAAAACAAAAGCGAATCACATTTTGGTCAAAAGAATCACCATAAAAGGCTGACATGGGAATAGCAGCTACGCCAATTTCGCGCGTTAACCATTTGCAAAATTCAGCTTCACCTAAATCTTTTTCTGGCACCGATAGTTGAGAAATATCGGCACATTGAAAATAAGTACCTTCGCCTGGCAGAAGTTTGAATTTGGTTTTTGACAAGCCTGCTCTGAAGAGGTCGCGTTTGTGCTGATAAAACTGTGGCAAATTCAAATAAGCTTGAGGGTTGGCCATGTAGCTTGCCAGGCCATATTGCATCGACGTGTTTACAGTGAAGACTGCGAATTGGTGTACTTTGCGAAATTCTGCGGTCAGTGAAGCAGGTGCGGCAACAGTGCCCACCTTCCAACCCGTCACATGGTAGCTTTTACCAAAGCTAGACACCACAAAGGCGCGCTCTGCCAAGCCTTTGTAGGAGCTTGCACTGTGGTGTTGAAGCGGTTGGTAGACCATGTGCTCATAGACTTCGTCACTGATCAACACAATTTGAGTGGGCGCTAAAATTTCTTGCAGTTGTAGCATCTCCTCGTGCCGCCACACCAAGCCACTTGGGTTATGGGGCGAATTGATCAGAATCGCACGGGTTTTAGAAGTGATTGCAGCTTGAATTCTGTCGAAATCCGGCTTGAATGTGCCGGGTGTCAAGGGCACTCTCACAACCACGCCACCTGCCATTTCGACATTGGGAACATAGCAGTCGTAACAAGGCTCCAAAACAATCACTTCGTCCCCAGGGTGAACCACAGCCAACATGATGGTCAGTAAAGCCTGTGTGGCACCTGCAGTGACTGTGATTTCGGACTGTGCATCGTAGTGATGCTGATAGAGCGTTTCAATTTTCTGCGAAACAGCTTCTCGCAAGGGCAAGACGCCTGGCATCGGTGGGTATTGATTCCGTCCTTCTTGCATGGCCTGAGTCACCGCATTGACCAAGACAGGATCGCATTCAAAGTCAGGAAATCCTTGACCTAAATTGACAGCGCCAACTTCGGCTGCCAAGCCAGACATGACGGTAAAAATGTTCGTGCCTACTTGAGGGTGTTTTGAGATTAACTGAGGCGTCATGATGGCTTCTTTAAGGAATCAGAGTTCGTAGTCATTGACATGACCGGTCATGGCTTTCGCAACCAAATCTGCTGTCAAGCGGTCGCTCAATAACTCTGCAAATTGATAAACAAAATTACGCAGGTAGGCGCCCCTTTTGAAGGCGACTCGCGATACATTTCGACCCAACAGATCACCCAAAGGGCGAGCGACCAAATCATTGACGGGGTCATCTTTCACGGCCATTTCGGCCACAATGCCCACGCCCAAACCCAAGCGCACGTATGTTTTGATCACATCGGAGTCAATCGCCTCGAGTGCAATTCGTGGGTAAAGTTTTTTGCTTGCAAATGCCGCATCAATTCGAGTCCGACCTGTAAAGGAGGGGTGGTAAGTGATCAGGGGTTCTTTGGCAATGTCTTCTAAATGCAGGTGTTTTTTCTTGGCCAAGGGGTGGTCCGGTGCAACGACCAACATGTGTTGCCATTCATAGCATGGCAGCGTCACAAGGTCTTCGTAATTGGCCAATGATTCTGTGGCCATGCCTATTTCTGCGGTGTCATCTAAAAGCATTTTGGCCACTTGATCAGGCGATCCTTGGTGCAAACTGATATTGACTTGGGGGTACCGTTCTCGCAATTTTGCAACGGATGCGGGCAATACATAGCGTGCTTGTGTGTGGGTGGTGGCAATGGAAAGCGTGCCACTGTCTTGGGCGCTGTACTGTTCGCCAATGCGTTTTAAATTGCCAATTTCTCGCATGATGACTTCGATGCTTTTCAGAACGTGCTGGCCTGGCTCTGTGATTCGCTTGAGTCTTTTGCCGTGTCTGGCAAAGATGTCAATGCCCAGTTCTTGCTCCAACTCAATGATGGCTTTGGAGACCCCAGGTTGAGAGGTGTGCAGTGCTTTGGCTGCTTCAGTGAGGTTGAGATTTCGTCGTGCAGCTTCTTGTACAAAACGAAATTGATGCAAGTTCATATCAATAAACCTAGTAAGATGTGGTTTATTATGCATTATTAATCTAAAGGACGTGCTAAAGCATCGATCAGCTGAAGTGGGGCGACTGATCAAGCCGTTGGACGCAGGGCAATTGCAGCCATGGCCCGAATCAGTTCGGGCTCTTCGCCAATGGCATTTCTCAATTCAAACCTCACTTCAGCATAACGAGTTTGCAGGTCTTGCAACAACAGTGGCAGATCTTCTCTTGCATGTCTGCCAACGCCTAAAAACATGGGAACAATGCGAATCACATTGACGCCGTTCAGAACCAAACGCTCGACTGTCGTGGGCAAGTCAGGTTCGGTCAGTTCTAAATAAGCACAGGCCACTTCAGTTTTGGGTGAAAGTTGTTTCACTTGGCCGGCAACAGCCTCAATGGGGCGGCGCCATAGTGAATCTCTGGAGCCGTGCGCAAACAAAATGATGGCGTGCTTGAAACGGGAATCGGTCATTCAAAAACCTTTATTGTCGCAACACCAACCACCAAAATGTAGCCAGTGAGATCAGGCTGTAGATCATTGCCGGAGCGGCGGCAGTCAGCCAAGGCTGCCAATTTTGTAAATTTCCCATGAAGCCAAAAACGTTGTTCAGCAAATAAAAACTGATGCCTGCCATGACCCCACCAAACACATAGCCGGCAATGTTCCCAGACCTGAAGTGCAAATAAGCGAATGGCAGGGCAAGGGTGAGCATGACCCAGCAACTCAGAGGGTAAAACACCTTTCGCCAAAATTCAATTTCATAGCGCTGAGCATTCTGTCCATTCGCAGCCAAATGTCGCATGTATTGAAACAAGTCAATGGTTTTCATTCGATCAGGGCTTAGAAGTGCAGCAGAAATCATCTCGGCGGTGATTTCAGTTGTCCATGCCCATTCCGGAAGATTCAAAATCTCGATCCGCGAGTCTTGACCCGTTGCAATGTGGAATATTCGCCGATCAACGGGTTTCAAAAGCCAAGATCCGTCACTTAGAAGTTGCGCAGTTGTCGCAATCGTCATCGACTTGAGGCGACCTTCGTTGTCAAATTCATGAATGCGCACATGCTCTGGTTGACCTTCGCTGCTCAAGGATCGGACATTGACAGCAAATTGAGATTGAGCTTGTTTTTCTCTGAGCCAAGCACCCGTCTGACCAACGGTGATTTGCCCTTGATAATGGGCCTTTAAAAGCTGTGCCTGTTTGTCTGTCCAAGGTGAGATGTAGTCTCCAAATAGGAAGGTGATTGTCACAAACACAAGGCCCAACTGAAAGAGCGTTTGTAGTGCTCGCCAAGGCCCCAATCCACCCGTTCTGAGAATGGTAAATTCGGAGCTCTGAGCAAAACGTGCCATGACAAAGATGGAGCCAATCAGAACTGAGATGGGTAACAGCTCATACAAATGACTTGGCATGAGCAAAGCCACATACATCAAGGCATGCTGAATTTGATAACCCTGAAATTTGTTTCGGCTCAGTGTTTGAAGTTGATCCACCAGGTCAAAAAAAACAAACAAAGCCAGAAATCCAACGGCAACAAAACTGACAGCCCGAATGATTTCGCCATGAATTAATCGTCGAATGGTTTTCATGTGCCGCCCTCAATTCTTTGTAACTTTGGCATGGCCAAGAGGTTCCTCCAAGACAGATTGAAATGGCGAAAAAGCAGCCAGGTTATAGCCAGGCAAAATGCGCCACCATGAAGGGCCAACATGAAGGCAGACATGTTGACTCTCTCTGAAGCAATCCAATTTTGGCCCACGTTCACCATGTTGTAATAACCTACAAAGCAAAACAAAGCAACGGCCAGGTGGTAACTTTTGCCAACCCTAGGATTGACGCTTGCCACAGCCAGCCCCACGATCAATAGATTGAAGGCGGCCAAGGGCAATCCCAGGCGCCAAGACAATTCTCCAAGATGGATGGCGCTTGGATTTTTGATCAAGCCCAAAGTGCTGACCATGCGGCTTTGAGCATCAGACGCTGAGATTTTGATGCTTGGATCGATCAACAATTGATATTCCTTGAAGGCGGTCACTCGGACATCACCCGTTTGGTGGTTGCGTAACATTTGCTGGCCTTGCTGAAGGCTTAAAAACCGCTCGCCTTGGTGGAGTTCAATTTGTCCTTTTTGGGCTGTCGTCACAGTTTCAATCATGCCATCGAGACTAGAAACAAACACTTGCCGACCTGTTTGATTGTTGGGACTGTCTTTGTCAATGAAGAAAACACGTTTGCCACCCGCAGATTCTTGGAACTGACCTGGAGCTACTCGCTCTATGTCGTTGCGTTGCTCATAGCGGTCTCTCAAGTCTTGGATTTGCTTATTGCTCCATGGCCATACAAAAAGCGCCAGCAGGGCAATGGCTAAAAGGATGGGCCAAGCAAATCCCAAAAGAGGTTGGGCAAAAGACGTCAGGCCTCTTCCACTTGAGAACCAAATGACCATTTCACTGTCAGAGTACATGCGCGACAATGTGGACACCACGGCAATGAACAAACTGAGCGTCAAAATCGTGGTGAGGTGACCAATGACTGTCAATCCCATGACCAGCATGACTTCTGAGGGGTTCACAGACCCCTTGGTCGCTTGTCCCAAAGTTCGGATCAAAATGATGGTCATCACGATCGTGGCTAAAACCACAACCGTCGCACCAAAACTTCGGGCCAAATCTTTTTGAATGGAAGAATGGAATAACATTGTTGGATTGGAAAACCTCAATTATGAACTTTGATTTAAAAACACTTTCTCTGGCCGCAGCCGCCAAATCCCCCTCAGAGGTCCTGATTGTCCTCATTTCCGATCTCTTTCAAGCTGGCAAAGACCCACTTTCTTCTCTAATTGAGAAAGCCCTGAAGGCCAAGGACTTTTCAAGCAAGACCGGCAAAGTGCTTCAGGCCTATGCCGCACCCGGTGTTTCTGCTTCCAAAGTGGTTTTTTTGGGGGTGGGCGCTGCCAAGGCGCTTGACGTGAAATCGGCCATGGCGGGGTTGACTGCCAGTCTAAGGGCCTCTGAAACCAAAAAACTCACGGTGGTTTCTGCCGAGCCTGTCAGTGCGCAGGGCCTGCAAGCCTTGATGTTGGCTTTGGCTGAAAGCACTTATGTTTATGGCACCACCAAATCTAAACCCACATTGCGCTCTTTGAGTCAAGTCAGCTTGGGCTTGCCCAAAGTGAATCTCGAGTTGCAAAACGCCTTCAAAGCCACCGTTGGCATGGTTCAAGGTATTGAGTTTGCCAAAGAGTGGGCCAACCGACCTGCCAACCACGCAACGCCCACCATGTTGGCCAAGGCAGCTGTGGCTCTGGCCAAATCAGGGGCCATGTCTTGTGAAGTTCTAGGTCCTAAGGAAGTAGCTAAATTGGGGATGGGCTCTTTCATGGCCGTAGCCCAAGGCTCTGCCGAGCCACTTCGTTTCATTGTCCTGAAATACCAAGGTGCTGCTAAATCGGAAGCGCCTACGGTTTTGGTTGGCAAAGGTATTACCTTTGATACGGGTGGTATTTCCATTAAACCTGCAGGCGAAATGGATGAGATGAAATTTGACATGGGTGGCGCGGCCAGTGTCTTGGGTGTCTTCAAATCATTAAGCACCCTCAAACCCAAAATCAATGTGGTGGGCTTAATTCCCACCTGTGAAAACATGCCAGACGGCTTGGCTGTGAAGCCAGGTGATGTGGTGACCAGCATGAGCGGTCAAACCATTGAAATTTTAAATACAGACGCTGAAGGGCGTTTGATTTTGTGCGATGCCCTAACCTATGCAGAGCGATTTAAACCTCGTGCTGTGATTGACATCGCGACGCTCACAGGCGCATGTGTCATTGCCTTGGGGGCTATTCGAAGCGGCATGTTTGCTACCGAAGACCAACTCGCTCAAAGTCTCCTGCAAGCGGGTGATGATGCCATGGATCTTTGCTGGAGAATGCCACTCGATGACGACTATGCAGATGCACTGAAAAGCAATTTTGCCGATGTTGCCAATGTCGGTGGTCGTGCAGGTGGTGCCATCACGGCTGCCAAATTTCTGCACCGATTCACGAAAAAATACCCATGGGCACACTTGGACATTGCGGGTACAGCATGGAAAGGTGGCGGCTCAAAGGGTGCCACCGGCCGACCCGTCGGATTGTTGTTGCATTATTTGCTTTCTCAGCAGCCATCGAAATCGAACGCATCTTCGAAAAAGGCAGCGCAGTCTGTGAATTAATTTCAAACGCTTAGCAAATCTTTGGGCATCCTCATGACGCAAGTTGATTTTCATTTCAATGCGCCTGAAAAGTTGCCCTATGTCTGCCGTTTGTTGCGCAAGGCCAGTGGACAAGGTCGAAGGGTTGGGGTCTTGGCAGATCAAGACACGTCCCACTTATTGAATCAATTGTTGTGGAATTTAAATGCATCTGACTTTGTCACGCATTGTTGGATCAACGACTCACCCAGCTTGATTGAGCATTCCAGTGTTATTTTTGCCTCCAACTGGGCTGACCTGGCCAAAATTCTGTCAATGGATGTTTTCCTCAATCTCAACGATTTACCCCCCCCTCAATTTGACGGCATTGTCCGTTTGATCGAAGTGGTGGGTCCTGAAGAAAGAGACAGATCGAGTGCCAGGGAGCGGTGGAAACACTATTCTCAACTCGGCTTTCAGATCAACCGATTCGATTTGACATCGGCTAAGCCCATTGAGTCTTGATATTTACCCTTTTTTTTGCTGAGTCATCCGTCAAGCCCCTTTGAAGTTGATTAATTTTGCGTTATGGTTACGGCTTGCTTGATTGAAGCAAAACCTCATTATTCCGGAGTTTTTCATGAAATTGTCTTCTCTTAAGACCCCTCTCACAGCGGTTGCAGTGGCCGCAGTTGTTTTGACACTCGTTGCCTGTGGCAAAAAAGATGGTGGTGGCGCTCAAGTCATCAAAATTGGTCACGTTGGACCTACCAGCGGTGCCATTGCCCACTTGGGTAAGGACAACGAAAATGGCGCCAAGATGGCCATTGAAGAGCTGAATGCGGCTGGCATCAAAATTGGTGACAAAGTAGTCAAGTTCGAATTGTTGGCTGAAGACGATGCTGCTGATCCAAAACAAGGCACTGCCGCTGCTCAAAAATTGGTAGATGCCAAAGTTCAGGGCGTGATCGGTCACTTGAATTCAGGGACCACCATTCCTGCTTCACAGCTTTACAACGCTGCTGGCATTCCCCAAATTTCTCCTTCAGCGACCAACCCTAAATACACACGCCAAGGCTATGCGGGTGCTTTCCGCGTTGTGGCTGATGACGTTCACTTAGGCGGTACCTTAGGCAAATACGCTGTCGAAACACTCAAGGGCAAAAGCATCGCCGTGATTGATGACCGCACAGCTTATGGTCAAGGTGTGGCTGAAGAATTTGAAAAAGCTGTTAAGGCAGCCGGTGGCAATTTGGTTGGCCACGAGTTCACAACAGACAAAGCCTCTGACTTCAACGCTATTTTGACCACCCTCAAGGGCAAGAAACCAGACATCATTTTCTTTGGCGGTATGGATGCTGTTGCAGGCCCTATGCTCAAACAAATGAAACAGCTTGGCATCAACGCCAAATTCATGGGTGGTGATGGTATCTGCACAGCTGAATTGGCGAAGTTGGCAGCTGAAGGCATGGCAGACGAAAACGTCTTCTGCGCTGAGGCTGGTGGCGTCGAAGGTGAACAAAAAGCAGGCATGGAAAAATTCCGCACTGACTTTAAAGCCAAGTACAACGCTGAAGTGCAAGTCTATGCACCTTATGTTTATGACGCAGTCAAAGTCATGGTGCAAGCCATGGTCACTGCGGGTTCTTCAGACCCAGCTAAGTACTTGCCAGCTTTGAAGTCCATCAACTACAAAGGTGTGACCGGCAACATCGCGTTTGACGAAAAGGGCGACATCAAAAATGGCGCTTTAACTTTGTTCACTTACAAAGGCGGTAAGCGTGAGCAAATCGCCGTGGTTCGTTGAGCCCACAAGCTCATCCCAAAACCCCGCTTCTGCGGGGTTTTTTTTCGCACCGCATCCAGAATAAGTCGTTGAGTCTGCATAAGGGTTTACCTGAAACCATACCAACAAAACGGAAATATCCCTACATTCATCCAATTAATGAAGATTCAGGATGAAGTTGCATTATTCTTTAGACTTAGTCACCTGTGCGTATGTTGCACCCCTTGAATGAGGAAGATTGTGCATTTTGTTTTTTCGCTTAAAGGCTTACCAATTGAGAGTCACCATATGATGAATTCATGGCGTGTTTTTCAAAACTTCTGCCTGTGTTTGGTTTTAGGACTGACTTGCGCAGCAGGACTCGCCAACCCCAATCCGAGAGCCAATCCTGCCGACCCAGAAAAAGTATTGCGGGTGGCATTTCCCGCACCTGAGTCTGGTTTTGACCCTGTCCGTGTCAATGACCTGTACTCAAACACGATTACTGCTGCTATTTTCCAACCCCTTTTGACTTACGACTGGATGGCCATGCCCACGCAGATCGTGCCAAATGCCGCAGAGTCCATGCCTGTCATCTCAGCTGATAACAAAACTTACACCTTCAAAGTCAAAAAAGGCTTGTACTTCACACCCGATGAAGCCTTCAAAGGACAAAGGAGAGAACTCACGGCTCAAGATTTTGTCTACACCTTGCTGCGCCATGCAGACCCGAAAAATCGCAGCCCCCAAGTCTCTGACTTTGATGACAAGATTTTTGGTTTCGCCGAATCAAGAAAGAAGGCGGTGGCCAGTGGTCAATTTGATTATGAGCAAAAACACCCAGGCATTTATGCTTTGGACAGATACACCTTGGTCATTCAATTGGTACAACCAGATCGTAACTTTCTAACGCTGTTAACCAGCCCTTTTGCAGGCGCAATGGCACGCGAGGTTGTAGAGAAGTATGGGTTTGAAGGCGTCATGTCCAACCCTGTTGGAACCGGGCCTTATATCCTTGAAAAGTGGGTACGTGGTTCCAAAATTATCCTCAAAGCCAATCCTGAATACCCAGGCTTTGTTTGGGACTTTCAACCGCCTCCCAACAAACCAGTTGAACTGCGCATCGCCAGCCAAATGCAAGGCAGAAAAATGCCTCAAATTGGCCGCATCGAGGTGAGCATCATTGAAGAACCACAATCGATGTGGTTGGCGTTCAGCGGCAAAGAAATTGATGCAGTTGCTGTGCCACCGTCTTTCATTGAAAAAGCACTAACCTCCAACAATGATTTACTTCAAACTTGGGTGGCTCAAGGTGTCAACATGTACAGAAGTGTTGAACCCGATATTCGCTATCAGTTCTTCAATATGAAGGACCCTGTCATCGGTGGCTACACCCCCGAAAAAATAGCACTTAGACGGGCCATTATCATGGGTTTCGATGTAGACGAAGAGATTCGAGTGATTCGAAAAGGGCAAGCTGTGAAGGCGCAGCAAATGGTTTCGCCTGTCGTTGCTGGGCATGACCCTAATTACAAAAGCATTGTGAAGTTCAGCCCACTGTCTGCCAATGCATTGCTAGACCAATTTGGATACAAGAAGGACGCAAAAGGCTATCGCAACATGCCAGACGGCACACCGCTTGTGTTCACCATTTACTCTTCTACTTCTTCTGTTGATCGCGAAAGGGATGAACTCTGGAAAAAATCAATGGACCGATTGGGCATTCGACTCAAGGTTAAAAAAGATAAATTTCCTGAAATGTTAAAGCAAGGCAAACAATGTGCGATTTCGTCTTGGGCTTTGGGTTGGACACGATCTTCCGAGGCGGAATTTGTGATGAAGCTTCTGTATTCAAAAACTATTGGTCAAAACAATTACGCCTGTTTTGAAAATGCAGAATACGACGCCTATTTTGAGCAACTCAAGCGCCTGCCCGACGGCCCTGAGCGCACTCGCGTTTTGCACAACATGTACCGTTTGATGGAGGTCAATGGCGTGCTCGGATTAAGTTCAACAGGCATTGCAACGCGGCTTAGCCATCAGCGTTTGGAAGGCTTTCGCAAACACCCCTTGATCTTGGGTGATTGGATTTACTATGACATTCAAAAACCTTAAAGGCACTGAAACATGAGTGCCTATATTTTTCGCCGCATCTGGCAAATGATTCCAACCTTGGCCGGTGTGATCTTGTTGGTTTTTTTTCTTTTCAATTGGATCGGTGGTGACCCCGCCTATGTGCTGGCCGGCTTGTTTTCGAACCAAGAACAAATTGACAGCATTCGGGCTGAGTTGGGACTTGATCAGCCGCT
>CANHXV010000002.1 GCA_947464665.1 Comamonadaceae bacterium | reverse complement strand
TGCCAAGCACCTCAAAGCCGTCGCTTGAATTAGAAGCGAACACAGGGACAAGATTAGGATTACCATGAAACTTTGCGGATTTAATGTTGGCCTGGACCAGCGCTTTTTTTTGATTGCTGGCCCCTGCGTCATTGAATCAGAGCAATTGCAAATGGACACTGCTGGAACTTTGAAGGAAATTACTTCTGCGTTGGGTATTCCCTTCATTTTCAAAAGCAGTTACGACAAAGCCAATCGCTCTTCAGGCAGCACCTTTCGTGGCCCTGGCATGGAAAAAGGTTTGGAAATACTGGCCAAAGTGAAACGTGAACTGCACGTACCCATCCTCACCGACGTGCACACCGAAGCCGATATTTCTGCAGTTGCTGCCGTTGTTGATGTGCTGCAAACACCCGCTTTTTTGTGCCGTCAAACCGATTTCATACGGGCTGTTGCCCAATCAGGAAAGCCTGTGAACATCAAGAAGGGCCAGTTCTTGGCGCCTCACGACATGAAGAACGTGATTGACAAAGCGCGTGCAGCAGCACGTGATGCTGGCCTGCCCGAAGACAACTTCATGGCTTGTGAACGCGGCGCCAGCTTTGGCTACAACAACTTGGTGTCCGACATGCGCAGCTTGGCCATCATGCGTGAGACCGGTGCGCCTGTGGTGTTCGATGCCACTCACTCCGTTCAGTTGCCGGGCGGTCAAGGCACCAGTTCTGGCGGCATGCGTGAAATGGTGCCTGTGCTGTCGCGGGCTGCCGTGGCCGTGGGTGTTGCAGGCTTGTTCATGGAGACACACCCCAATCCTGCTGTTGCCATGTCAGATGGCCCCAATGCGGTGCCCCTTCATCATATGAAAGCTCTTCTGGAAACCCTTCTCGAGCTGGATGCTGTAACCAAAAAGAAACCGTTTTTAGAAAATATTTTTAATTAAGAGAGAAGTCAAAATGAGTGCGATTGTTGACATTGTGGGCCGCGAAATTTTAGACAGCCGCGGCAACCCCACCGTTGAATGCGATGTGTTGCTTGAGTCTGGCGTCATGGGTCGTGCAGCGGTTCCTTCCGGCGCATCCACCGGCAGCCGCGAAGCCATCGAATTGCGCGATGGCGATAAAAGCCGTTATCTTGGCAAAGGCGTCTTGAAAGCCGTTGAACACATCAACACTGAAATTTCCGAAGCTGTGCTCGGCTTGGACGCCTCAGAGCAAGCCTTTCTAGACAAAACACTGATCGACTTAGACGGTACAGAAAACAAAAGCCGCTTGGGCGCCAACGCCATGTTGGCCGTGTCTATGGCTGTGGCCCGTGCCGCCGCTGAAGAATCTGGCTTGCCTTTGTACCGCTACTTTGGCGGCATGAACGGTTGCCAATTGCCTGTGCCCATGATGAACGTCATCAATGGTGGTGCTCACGCCAACAACAACCTTGACTTGCAAGAGTTGATGATCATTCCTGTGGGCGCACCTAACTTCCGCGAAGCTGTGCGTTATGGCGCAGAAGTTTTCCACGCTTTGAAAAAAATCATTCACGACAAAGGCATGAGCATTGCTGTGGGCGATGAAGGTGGCTTTGCACCCAATGTGCCCAACCACGAAGCGGCCATCCAAATGATTTTGGACGCCATTAGTGCTGCGGGCTACACCGCAGGTGAGCAAATTGCCATTGGCCTCGACTGCGCCGCCAGTGAGTTTTACAAAGACGGTAAATACGAGTTAGAGGGAGAAGGCTTGTCTTTGACGGGCGAGCAATGGATCGACATGTTGGCCACTTGGGTCGACAAGTACCCCATCATCAGCATTGAAGACGGCATGGCCGAAGGTGACTGGGATGGCTGGAAACTGCTGACAGACCGTTTGGGCCAAAAAGTTCAAATTGTGGGTGACGATCTGTTTGTGACTAATACCAAAATTTTGAAAGAAGGCATCGACAAAGGCATTGCCAACTCCATCCTCATCAAGATCAACCAAATTGGCACCTTGACTGAAACCTTTGCCGCCATCGAAATGGCCAAGCGCGCTGGCTACACCGCCGTCATCAGCCACCGCTCTGGCGAAACAGAAGACTCCACCATTGCTGACATTGCAGTAGGTTTGAACGCTGGCCAAATCAAAACCGGCTCAATGAGCCGCAGCGATCGCATGGCCAAGTACAACCAACTGCTTCGCATTGAGGAAGACCTGGGCGACGTCGCCCAATACCCTGGCCGCTCAGCGTTTTACAATTTGCGCTAGTATTTCTTGAATGTTTCATTCAATGCTTATGGACAACCGCCTTCTGCCAGCTGCTTTGATCGCCTTGCTGTTGATCTTGCAGGGTCAGATTTGGTTGGGCAAAGGCAGTGTCCCCACGGTCATTGAGTTGGAGCACAAAATTCAAGAACAAAACGAGTTGAATGCCAAGGCCAAACGCATCAATGGCCAACTCAACTCTGAAGTGAACGACCTTAAAGAAGGTTTGAACACGGTTGAAGAGCGTGCCCGCCACGAGCTGGGCATGGTCAAAGCCAACGAAATTTTCGTGCAGATCGAAAAATGATCAACCCGGTCGAATTGGCCGGATTTGTCTTGTCGTTGGCCATGGTTTATTGCAACATCAAAGAAATTCATTGGGGCTGGCCCTTGGCCATTTTGAGTGCTCTTCTTTATGGCTTTGTATTTTGGAACAGCCAACTGTATGGTGAAGCTTGCTTGCAAATCATGTTCATTCTGACAGCCGCTTGGGGCTGGCAACAATGGTTGAGAGGAAACACACCTCAGTCTGCGAATGCACAAGCAATTGAAGGTTCAGCACCCTTGGCACCGGCGAAGCTTTCAGTGAGCACCCTAGCGACTTCTGAGCGACGTGTTGCCTTCATCGCTACATTGTTGGCTTGGCCCGCATTTTCTTTTTTCTTGTATCGCTTCACCGACAGTGATGTGGCCATATGGGATGGCTTGGTCACTGCATTGAGTTTGTTGGGCCAATATTTATTGGGCCGCAAGAAAATTGAAAATTGGTGGGTCTGGATGCTCGTCAATGTTCTCACCGTTGGCCTGATGGCCGAAAAGTCTTTGTGGCTCACCGCCGTTTTGTATGGTATTTTTGCCGTACTCAGCTACATTGGCCTTCAAACTTGGCGTCGCCATGCGCAATAGGGTCATTCGCATTGCGCTACTGGGTGCAGAAAGCACCGGCAAAACCAGCCTGAGCCAGCACATTACCCGTGCTCTATTGGCCCAAGGCCAGGTCGCAACTAACGTTCCAGAGTTACTGCGCGAGTGGTGTCAAAGACATGGCAGAACTCCTGCAGCCCATGAGCAAAGCCAAATTGCAGTGCAACATGCTGAGCGTATTTTTTCAATCGAAGAAGGCTGGGTCATTGCCGACACTACGCCTTTGATGACCGCTGTTTACAGTGATTATGTCTTTCAAGACTTTTCTTTGTACAAGCAAGCACTGGTGCTACAAGCTAAGTTTGATTTAACACTGGTCATGGGACTCGATGTGGCATGGGTGCCAGATGGCTTACAGCGCGATGGGGAGCATGTGCGCGAACCTGTGGACCATCTCATTCGACAGGCCATGTCAAAGAGGCAGCTGCCTTTCAAAGTCATATACGGTCAAGGTGAGGCAAGGGTCAACGCTGCATTGCTGGCCATCAGCCAAGGCATCCAGAACTTGACCGAGCCAGTTGATTTGATATTTTCTGGCGCTGGCTTGCAACCTACTCAAACTCAAAGGGAAGAGAGTCAGTACGGTTTGAACCAAGGCAAAACAGTCTGGCGCTGCGATTTGTGCAGTGACGCAGACTGTGAGCACAGGCTGTTCACTGACCTGCTCAAATAAAGTTGACTAATGAACCGCAGGGCCTGTAGGTGGTGAGGCTTCAGGTTGCGTGAAAAGACTCGCGGCATCTACCGGATCAAATTGATACTGTGCGCCACAGAACTCGCAAGCAACTTCAATGTTCTCTCGCTCTGACAAAATGCTTTCGGCCTCAGACACGCCTAAACTCTTGATCATGCGCCCCACTCTTTCACGGCTGCAGCTGCAGTGAAAACGAGGACCAGCTTCACCCAGCAAAGGCTCAAATCGAAGCAACGGCTCTTCCCAGAACAAGCGGTGCAACACAGTTTCCACATCCAAGCCCAGCAACTCTTCAGGCTTCAAACTCTTGGACAAGATGGAGATTCGGTTGTAGTCCTCATCTTTGCCCAACGCCGATTCACGCTCCACCGAATCGTATCGTCCAGCCAAATTGCCAGCACCTTCCAAGGGCAATCTTTGAATGAGCAAACCAGCGGCCACTTGAGAATTGGCAGCCAAGACCAAGGTGGTGTCGAGCTGCTCAGACTGCAACATGTAATGTTCAAGCACTTCGCTTAACTTTTCTAATTTTTCTTTTTGATCGCCAAACAAGGGAACCACGCCCTGATAAGGCTGCTGACCGGGTAAACGCTCTAAAGGATCGAGGGTGATGGCACAGCGCCCCTCGTTGTTGACATTGACCATTTGGCTAAGTGCAGCCTGTGGCAACACCTTGCCTTGCACGGTGGCTGTAGCGCGAAAACCAAAATCGGGCTGCACTTCCACCACAGACAATTTCACGGGCCCATCGCCAAACACTTGCAACACCAAAGCGCCATTGAACTTGATGTTGGCCTGCATCAACACAGCAGCTGCCGACATTTGGCCTAACAACTCTGAGACAGGTTCTGGGTAAGCACCGGTTTCGGTATTGGCGGCGCGCCTTTGAAGCACCTCCGACCATGAATCGGTTAAACGGACGATGGCACCGCGAACTGGCAAGCCTTCGAATAAAAATTTATGAAGTTCAGACAATTTTTTTCAAACCCGATTGGTAGCGATGTGCGTTATCAATGTAATGCTTGGCAGACATGCGCAAGCCATGAATTTGTTCAGACGTTAGTTCGCGAACCACTTTGGCAGGTGAACCCATGATCATGGAGCCATCTGGAAACTCTTTGCCCTCGGTCACCAACGATCCTGCGCCCACCAAACAGTTTTTACCAATCTTGACCCCATTTAAAACCACAGCGCCAATACCAATGAGCGATTCATCGCCAATGGTGCAACCGTGCAACATCACTTGATGGCCTACCGTTACATTTTTACCCACGGTCAGGGGCTTGCCAATATCTGCATGTAGCACACTGCCATCTTGGATATTAGAGCCCTCACCAATGTGAATGGTTTCTGTGTCGCCTCGAATGACGGCGCCAAACCAAACACTGGCATTGACCCCCAAGCTCACAGCCCCCATGACTTGTGCGCTGTCGGCCACCCAAGTCCCTGCAGCCAATTCAGGTTGTTTGCCGTCTAATGAATAAATAGCCATTGGAGTCCTCTCAATTTAGGGGCATAAAGCCTACATTGTAGGCAGGCCTAAAATAAGACATGCCCACCGCAGTATTAGCCCCTCACTCCCCCGCCCCCCCTCACTTGAGGCTGGCTGTTTTAGCCCCCTTATTGGCGCAAAACGCTGTTCAAAAAGCGGAGTTGACGCTGTCACTACCCGAGGACTTACCACTCTTTGTTGATGACGTGGTGCCTGATCCTGGTGGTATTCCTGGACGCCCTGCCAAGCCAGAACTGGTTTCACACACTTCATTGAAATCAAAACCTCTGACCACCCCCGAAGGCCGTGCCGTCTTGCTGCATGCCATAGCCCACATTGAACTCAATGCCATCGATTTAGCGCTGGATGTGGTGTGGCGCTTCAGTGGCATGCCTGCAGATTTTTACAAAGACTGGGTTCAAATTGCCAAAGAAGAGGCTAAGCATTTTTTACTTCTTCAGCAACACTTGGTGAGCATGGGTTTTGACTATGGTGACTTCCCAGCCCATCACTCGCTTTGGGAAATGGCTGAACGAACGCAGGGCGATATTTTGGCTCGCATCGGGCTGGTGCCACGAACCATGGAAGCGCGCGGTTTAGATGCTTCTCCGGGGGTTCGAAACAAATTGATTAGCGCAGGCGACCTTGTGGCGGGTCGGATTTTGAACATTATTTTGAAAGACGAAATTGGGCATGTTGCTGCGGGCAATCGTTGGTACCGGCATGTCTGCCAAGAAAGAGGGCTAGACCCGATTGGTACTTATCGCGACTTGATCAAACAGTACGACGCGCCCAAACTAAAGTCGCCTTACAACCTTCAAGCACGGCGTCTGGCGGGCTTTGAAGAAGAAGAGTTGATTTATTTGGCGGCCAACGGTTTGTGAGCCAACCCATCGAAAGCAATCTATGCAAATTAACAATAGCTTCAAAGGATTTCCCGGTCATCACATGCCCTTAGACATTTCACACATTGGATTGAAAAAGTGGAATGTTCTAAAGGGTGACTTCCCATTGCCTTTGGCCGTGATCAAAGAAACAGCGATTGCACATAATTTGCTGTGGATGAAAGATTTTTGCGAAAAACGCCATTTAGACATTGCACCTCATGGCAAAACAACCATGTCACCTGAGTTGTATGCCAGGCAATTAGATGCTGGCGCATGGGGCATCAGTTTTGCAAACGTCTTCCAAGCAAGTTTAGGAATTCGACACGGCGTTCAACGCATCATCATTGCCAACCAAGTTTATCAACATGCCGATCTTGAAGCACTGAGCATTTTGCTGGCAACTTATCCTGAAGTTCGGGTTTATTTCTTGATTGACTCGGTAGCGCAAATTGACGCTATTCAAAAATGGCGCGCGTTAAGCTCATACAAACTGCCTTTCACCGTGTTGCTTGAGCTTGGTATAGAAGGCAAAAGAACAGGTTGTCGCGAGCACTCACAAGCCATGGTTTTAGCCAGAAAAATAAAAGAGAGCCAGGGACTTTTGCTTTGTGGTGTTGAATGTTATGAAGGCGCTCTGGCCACTTGCAACCATGAGCACGATCAAGCATCGGTAGCAGCCCTGATGGATCGGGTCAGACAATTGGCCATTGCGTGTGAAAAAGAAAATTTATTTGAAAATGACGAAATTCTTTTAACCGCTGGCGGCTCTGCGATTTTTGACCTTGTTGCGCAACACCTCAAACCCCAACTCCAACGGCCTACCCGAGGTATTTTGCGGTCTGGCTGTTACCTTACGCACGACCATGTGCAATACCGCAAGATGCTGAAGTGCGTTGGCGAAAGACTTCAACTCACTGAAACTCTGCGACCCGCCTTAGAAGTCATTAGCAGTGTGCAGTCTTGTCCTGAACCTGGCTTAGCCCTTCTCACGATGGGCAAGCGGGACGTTTCCTATGACATGGATTTGCCGGTTGCCATTTGGCGCGCCAACCTAGGTGATAAAGTTGTGTCTGGGGTGCCATCACATTGGGAAATCACAGCTCTGAATGACCAGCACGCTTACCTTAAATTCAACTCAGCGTCAGCAAGCTTAGAGCACCCCCATGTAGGGCAATTGATTGGCAGCGGAATTTCGCACCCCTGCACCACATTTGACAAGTGGCGATGGATGCCAGTTGTCGATGATCAGTATGGTGCCATCAGCGCTGTGTCTATTTGTTTCTAGCCATTTCCTCTGACACTTCACCCTGCGGGTGATTCTTCATCACCCCAGCAGGTGACTTTGAATCACCCCCGCGGGTGATGCTTCGCATGCAAGTTTTTCAATCTTTCTCGGGCCACATGGGTGTAAATGGTGGTGGTCGAGATGTCGGCATGTCCCAGCAATACCTGAACTGACCTTAAATCTGCGCCATGGTTCAGCAGGTGCGTTGCAAATGCGTGTCTCAAGGTATGGGGTGACAAAGGGGCTGTGATGCCAGACAACAGAGCGTACTTTTTAACCAATTGCCAAAACATGATGCGAGACATCGCCGTTCCTGCTTTGGGGCCACTGCTGGTTACAAACAAATCATCTGTTTGCTTGGCACCCAATAAGGTTCCACGCGCATTTTGCATATAGGCCAGCAAACTGTCTCGGGCCATATCGCCAAAGGGCACCAAGCGTTCTTTGCTGCCCTTGCCCATGATGCGCAGCACCCCCTCGTTCAAAGACACATGCAATGTTTTGAGTTTGACCAATTCGGTCACTCGCAAACCACTGGCATACAGCAATTCCAACATGGCTTTGTCGCGCAAGCCAAGGGCGGTATTGGCATCAGGTGCAGACAGCAAAGCATCTACCTGATCTTCCGACAAAGTTTTGGGTACCCGCAAGGCTTGCTTGGCCGCCAGCATTCTGAGTGTGGGGTCCAACTCGACAATTCGCTCACGCAGTGCCCAGCGGTAGTAGCGTTTAAAAACCGTTAAACGACGATTAGCGGAAGTGGCTTTGGAGAGGCTGTGACGCGCGGCAAAATAAGCTTGCAAGTGCAACTCTTGAACCGCATTGAAGGAAATGCCTGAGGTTTGACTGAGCCAAGCGGCCAAGGCCTCCAAATCTCGTCGGTAAGCGGCCAAGGTATTGGCCGACAAACCGTCTTCTAGCCAAACCGCATCAACAAAGCGGTCGATGGCGGTTTGACTATCAGTGTTCATCAATCAAGTTTGAGTTTTTGGGTGTCTACGACATTTTTATAGACATCAAATTCTGCTTTGATTTGGGCAGCAAATTGCTCAGGCGTGTTGGCGATAACGATGGAACCCGTGTCTTCAATGCGCTTGCGAACGGCCGGATCTTCCAATGCTTTTCTCACACCAGTGCTCACTTTGTCGACGACTTCTTTGGGCAAGTTTTTAGGACCCAAAATACCGTAATAAGCCATGCGGTTGACAGGCTCTAAACCAACTTCCTTGAAGGTAGGTACATTGGGCAACTGGGCCAATCGCTGAGGAGCAGCAACCACAATTGGAATCAATTTTCCAGACTGAATGAATGGCAATGCGGAAGGTAAATTGTCAAAAATAATGAGCACCTGACCCGCTACCGTGTCGTTCAAGGCAGGGCCCGCGCCACGGTAAGGAATGTGCGTGATGAAAACGCCCGCCAAGCTTTTCCAAAGTTCTGTTTGCAAGTGGCCGATACCGCCAGTGCCAGACGAAGAGTAAGAATATTTACCCGGATTTTTTTTCAATTCAGCCAAAAAATCTTTGTAATTGCGCGCTGGGAAGCTGGGGTGTACCGCGATCACATTGGGGGTGGCCGCAATGTTGATGATGGGCGTAAAGTCTGTAATGGGGTTGTACGGATTCTTTGGATTGATGGCCGGGTTGGCTGCGGTCGTAGAAACTGTGGCCATGCCCAAAGAATAACCATCAGGCGTGGCGCGAACTGTTTCTTGGGCACCTACCACGCCGCCGCCGCCGGCCTTGTTTTCAACAATGACTGATTGTCCCAATGCTTTGCCCAAAGGATCGGCAATGACGCGAGCAACAATGTCAGTGGTGCCGCCCGGCGCAAAAGGCACCTGCAGCTTAATCACTTTGTTGGGGTAATTTTGCGCCCAAGCAGCGCTGGAAGTGACACTCAAAACAACACAGAATGCTGTCGTCAAAAAACTCAAACGGCGGTCCATCAAAACTCCTATAAGTAACAAGCTAGCATCATAAGCAATATCTCCCCCACTTTGCAGGCAGAAACCGCAACCACAAGCGTTATGCTATCGGGGTGAACTATGCTCAGCTTTTATTCCCTGATTTTTCCCTGATTTTGTGCGGTTACTTCTTGTGCCGTTACACCCCCCTAAATCGGCCGCTTTGGCAACAAGTCGAATTTTTGGTTTATTACTTCTTGTTTCCCATTTTGCTGTTTCACTCCATCGTGAAAAGCCCCTTGGACATCCATGCAACATCTGGCTTTTTGCTAGCCGGGCTTGCCATGGGTTTTACTGCTATTTTGATCAGCAATAGCATGCCCTATTGGCCCTGGATTCGCAACAAAATAGACCTTAGAGATCACGCAGCCAGCGCTCAAATCGGCTTTCGATTCAACTCCTTCATTGCCTTGGCTTTGGTAGAACGTCTGGCGGGTGCAGAGGGCTTGTTGCTGATTGCCGTGCTCATTGGATTTTGTGTGCCCATGTTCAATGTGGGGGCCGTTTGGCCCATGGCACGCCATGGCGAATCGGGCATGTTGCGTGAACTGATTCGCAACCCCCTCATCTTGGCTACCACGGGTGGCTTGGCTTTTAATTTGCTGGGCTTTAGAGTGCCAGAAGTGTTGGACCCCAGCTTATCGCGCATTGGTGCAGCATCCCTGGCTTTGGGCCTCATGTCGGCTGGCGCAGGGATGGAATTGAAGGCACTGAACCAAGGCAAATTCTTGGGTGCTTTGGTCCTTGCAGTGAAGCACTTCGTGGTACCTTGTTTGGCTTGGGGCTTGGCGCAGCTTTTTCAACTGACCCCTTTGCAAACCACCGTGCTGCTTATTTTTTCTGGTTTGCCGACGGCCTCTACCTGTTATGTGCTGGCATCCCGAATGGGCTACAACGGTGCCTACGTGGCTGGCCTTGTCACCCTGTCGACCCTGCTAGGCGTTTTGAGTTTGCCATTTGCATTGGGCGTGCTAGGCGGCTTGAAGTTTTAAGATCGTTTGGCCAAGGACCAGGCCACTTGTTCTTGAACCACAGGATTGGCATGCGACAACCAAGGCTTCAAAGCATTCACCAAAGCTGAAACTTCTTCCGATGAAATTTTTTCAGTTTCGTTCAATGCATTGCCTGCAGCCAAAGCCACATTTCGAATCCACCTCGCATGGCCAATGCGCCGGATAGCACTACCCTCTGTCATCCTCAGGAAAGTAGCTTCATCCCATTGAAGTAATTCTTGCAATGCAGGCGCCTTCAAGGCCTCACGCGCATCGAAGTCTGGCAGGGCACTGCGCTTGGCGTACTTGTTCCAAGGACAAGCCCATTGGCAATCGTCGCAGCCGTAAATTCGATTGCCAATGAGGGGGCGAAGTTCATGCGGTATTTCACCGGCGTGCTCTATCGTGAGGTAAGAAATACATCGCCTCGCATCCAACTGATACGGCGCCACAATGGCTTGGGTTGGACACAGGTCGATGCAAGCTGTGCATGAACCACAATGCGAGGTAATGGCCTCCGTGCTTGGCAACGCAAGGTCAACAAACAACTCGCCCAAAAAGAAAAAGGAGCCTGCCTCTCTTTGCAAGACCAATGTGTTTTTGCCGCGCCAGCCCTGACCACTTCGAACTCCCAATTCGGCCTCCATGACTGGCGCAGAATCGGTAAACACTCTGTGACCAAAGGGCCCGATCAGTTCAGCCATTCGATGCTGGAGTTTTTGCAATCGGCTGCGCATCACCTTGTGATAGTCCCGCCCTCTGGCATACACAGAAACCACCCCATTAGTGGGCCGATTTAACGCTAAGCCTTCAGACTCCGCCGACAACTCAGGCAGATTGCCAGGCAAATAATCCATTTGAACCGTGATGACACTCAGCGTGCCAGGCACCAATTCTGCCGGCCTCGCTCGTTTTAGGCCATGGCTTGCCATATAGTTCATGCTGCCATGGAACCCAGCAGACAGCCAAGCCTGAAGCCCTGGCTCAGCTTCGGTCAAATTCACACCTGTCACGCCAATTTGAGAAAATCCCAGTTCCTGAGCGGCAATTTGCAACTCAGACCACAAAGCAGCAGTGTCAATTGCGCCAGCGCTTGAAGGACCAGAAAGAGAATGATGAGTGTTGTTCACCCCGAGATTGTAGGAACTCCCGAGCCACTTGGCACGGCCAGTTGGCGATGGTCGGATGAAAAGCAGACTCAGCAATTTGCGCTAGCTCTGGCTCAGCAAATTGAACTCAGAGATGCCTTCATCGAACTTCAGGGTGATCTTGGGGCGGGCAAGACCACTTTGGTCAGGCATTTGCTCAGGGCACTAGGGGTCGAAGGACGCATTAAAAGCCCGACGTATGCCGTGGTGGAACCCCATGAAGTAAAGCTATTGCCATTAACGCCTTCAGGCAACTCCTCGAGCCCCCAAATTCTCAACATCTGGCATTTCGATTTCTATCGCTTTAACGATCCCCAAGAGTTTGAAGAAGCCGGCTTTCGCGATGTGTTTGCAAGTCTAGGTTTAAAAATTGCCGAATGGCCCGAACAAGCTCGCGGCATGTTACCCCTTGCAGATTTGAAACTGGCCATCACAGTCAACGACCAAGAAGGCCGTTTGGTCATCTGCGATTCATACACGCCCAAAGGACTTTCCATTTTGCAAGGCTTGTTGAACTCATGGCATGCCATTGAAAACCTCCCAACTGCCCGCCATGCCCCTCCAAAGACGTGATTGGTTAAAAGCATCTGGCCTGGCCCTGTTAATGGGTTGGACCGACATTTGCCGAGGCGCCAGCTTGCTGGCAGTCCGAGTTTGGCCAGCCAAGGACTACTCACGAGTCACCTTGGAGTCGGATGTTGCTCTGAAAACAAAGTACACGTTTGTGTCCTCACCACCTCGTCTGGCCATTGACATTGAAGGCTTGGATTTAAATCCTTCCATCAAAGAATGGGTGGGCAAAATCAAACCAGATGATCCCAACATCACGGGTGTGCGTGTCGCTCAAAACAGTCCCGGTGTGGTGCGCATGGTATTTGATTTGAAGCAAGCTGTGCAGCCTCAAGTTTTTGCATTGACGCCAGTGGGTACCTATCAGCACCGCTTGGTCTTGGATCTTTACCCAAGCACCCCCGTAGACCCTCTTGAGAGTTGGATTGCAGAACGCGCTCAAAGCGGCGATGCGTTAAGTGACTGGCTCAGCAAAAATCAGAATCTTGGCACAGCCCATACCAACCCGCCTACCACTCAAAATGGACAAGCTCCCGCGGCTGGCAACCCCACGGCCCAAGCCCCCCCCATCACCGACAGGCTGATTGTGGTGGCCATTGATGCCGGCCATGGCGGTGAGGATCCTGGAGCCATTGGGCCCAATGGCACCAAAGAAAAAGATGTGGTGCTTCAAATTGCGTTAAAGCTTCGGGATCGAATCAATGCCAGCCATGTGAAAGGTAGCCCCATGCGTGCCTACCTCACGCGCGATGCAGATTACTTTGTACCCCTTCATGTGCGCGTCCAAAAAGCCAGAAAAGTGCAAGCAGATTTATTTGTGAGTGTGCACGCTGATGCATTTTTCACACCCAGTGCACAAGGCGCCAGTGTCTTTGCACTAAGTCATGGCGCAGCTTCCAGCAGTGCTGCGAGGTGGATGGCGTCGCAAGAAAACAAAGCTGACCTGATTGGGGGCATGAACTTCGGCGTGAAAGATTCCCAATTGCAACAAGCCCTGCTTGACATGAGCACATCCGCTCAAATTAAAGACAGCTTGAATTTAGGCAGTGCCATTTTGCGAGAAATTGGCAGCGTTGGCAGACTCCATAAACCCAAGGTTGAGCAAGCTGGGTTTGCAGTTTTAAAAGCCCCCGATATTCCCAGCGTCTTGGTTGAAACAGCTTTCATCAGCAACCCCAATGAAGAAGCCAAATTGTCGGATGACCATTATCAAAACACCATCGCTGATGCCCTGGTGAAGGGTTTGCAAAAGTACTTTGAACGCAATCCACCGCTGGCGCGTAAACGATCCATTTAAAGGGGCATGCTTTAAGTTCGCTGCGCCCGCCATGCACCCCAAAGTGCAATCAAGCCAGGGACAAAAATCATGGCCCAAATAATTTGGCTGAGGTGCGCCTTCACAAAGTCGGTTTCACCAAAGAGATAGCCGGCTCCGGTCAGGCCGCAAACCCATATCAAAGCGCCCACCACATTGAACAAGACAAAACGGGAAGGCGTCATGGCAGCCACGCCCGCAACAAAAGGAACAAATGTGCGTATGAAGGGCATGAAGCGCGCCAACACAATGGTGATGCCGCCATAGGTTTCGTAAAAGTTGTGGGCCCTTTCAAAAGCAGCTCGGTTAAAAAACCGAGAGTTTTCCCATTGAAAAACCTTGGGGCCAAAGTACCTGCCAATGCGGTAATTCAATTGATCACCGGCAATGGCCGCCACAACCAGCAAGCCCATGACCCAAGGAAGGCTTAAATGCCCTGTGCCACAAAGGGCTCCGACCACAAAAAGTAACGAATCACCTGGCAAAAAGGGCATCACCACCAGACCGGTTTCAACAAAAATAATCAAAAACAAAAGGGCGTAGACCCAGGCCCCATAGTGGGTCACAAAGTTGCCCAAATACCGGTCAACGTGCAGTACAAATTCCAGCAATTGCATCAAGGTGTCCATCCTCTGATTATCCCTTGCTTGGCAAGCCAGTCAGCGCCCTCTCACTCAATTCCAGAAACCCAACAGGTCATGTCCGCCTGCCAGCACCTACAATTTGAGGATGTCTGAATTCTTACCCCGTCAATCCATCCGCGAATTACCCGATGTGCTGATCAGCCAAATCGCGGCTGGCGAAGTGGTCGAGCGCCCGGCTTCAGTGGTCAGAGAACTGGTCGACAACGCCATCGATGCAGGCGCTCGCCAGATCACTCTCAGACTCTTAGGCGGGGGCATTCGGCTGATTTCGGTCGAAGACGATGGCTGTGGCATTCCCACAGAGGAGCTGCCAGTGGCTTTGAAGCGCCACGCCACCAGCAAAATTGTGAACCTTCAAGACTTAGAGTCCGTGGCCACCATGGGCTTCAGAGGAGAAGCTCTGGCAGCTATCAACTCTGTGTCTGAATTGAGCCTACTGTCTCGAGTTGAGGGCGCTTCCAGTGCATTTATGTTGGACGGCCAAACGGGCGAAGTCAAACCCGCGGCCAGGGCCATTGGAACCACCGTTGAGGTGAAGGAATTATTCTTTTCTACACCTGCCCGTCGACATTTTTTAAAGTCGGAAAGTACAGAACTGGCGCATTGTATTGAAGCTGTGAGGCGCCACGCTTTGGCACGTCCCGAAGTGAGTTTCGCCATTTGGCATGAAGGCAAAATTGTGGCGCAATGGCGCAGTCACTCTGGAGAAGCTGGCTGGAATCAGCGCTTGGCGGATGTCTTGGGTGAAGAATTTGTGACTTCTTCAGTGAACATCGATTTTCGTTCTGGCCCCTTGCATGTCAGGGGTAGAGCTGGCACACCCGATGCCGCGCGTGCACGCGCTGACCAACAATTCGCCTATGTGAATGGCCGCTTTGTGCGAGACAAAGTCATCACACATGGGGCACGCAGCGCCTATGAAGATGTGCTTCATGGTCATCGGCAGCCCGTGTATGTCCTGTATTTGCAAATGGACCCCACGCGCGTAGATGTCAATGTCCATCCCACCAAAATTGAAGTACGTTTCCGTGACAGTCGGGAAGTGCATCAAGCCATGCGGCACGCCATTGAAAGCGCTTTGGCAGTCCCACGAGCGCAACTTCTAAGTACCATGCCAGCGTCCACTCAACCCTCTGTTTCGCTGCCTATGCAAAACACTTGGGCGCAACGCGGCATGGCTTTTGGTGCCGAACGACTGCATCAAGACCCTGCCAAGGCGATGGCAGAATTAAAAGCTTTGTGGAGTTCCCCAGCGCAAGCTGAAGAAAATTCTGTAGGCTATGTAAGCTTCAAAGCGCCGATGCAAACCGTGGCAGAAGTTACAAACCAGGGCGCTCATGAGTGGCCCTTGGGTCGAGCCATTGCACAACTTCAAGGTGTTTACATCTTGGCAGAAAACACCCAGGGTTTGGTGGTGGTTGACATGCATGCAGCGCATGAACGGATTGTTTATGAACGTCTCAAGCAACAACTCGACACCACTCAAATTACCAGCCAACCTTTGTTAATTCCAGCTTCCTTCTCTGCAACGCCTCAAGAAATTACCACGGTCGAAAGTTGCGCGGAGGTGCTGATGCAGCTGGGTTTAGAGGTAGCGCCTTTGTCTGCCAAAACATTGGCCGTGCGCGCTGTGCCCACCTCTTTGGCACAAGGCGATTGCGTTGAACTGGCGCGCAGTGTGTTGGCTGAACTGGCCCAGCATGATGCCGCCACAGTGGTTCAGCGAGCACAAAATGAAATATTGGCCACCATGGCCTGTCATGGTGCAGTTCGCGCCAACCGAAAACTCAGCTTGGATGAAATGAACTCACTGCTTAGGCAAATGGAAGCGACTGAACGCTCAGACCAATGCAACCATGGGCGGCCCACTTGGCGCCAAGTCAGCATGCGCGAACTAGATGCCTTGTTTTTAAGGGGTCGCTGATGACATCCATAGGTCAGCCTCTGCCGATCCAGGACGGTCGACTCAAGCGCAGTCCTGCCGTGATCGTCATCTTGTTAGCCTTGCTACTAGGCTTACAACCTGTCACCACAGACCTTTATTTGCCTGCCCTGCCTGCTTTGACGCAAGGCTTCGGTGCCAGCATGGTTCAGGCGCAACTCACCTTAACAGCACTGCTTCTGGCTTTTGGCACCTCTCAATTGTTTTGGGGGCCTCTTTCAGACAAATGGGGCCGACGCCCCGTTTTGTTGGGCGGCATTTTTGTCTATGCAGTCGCTGCGGTCATTTGTGCACTCGCGCCCAATATGGAAGCACTGATCGGCGCACGAACCCTTCAAGGTGTGGCCATGGGCGCATGCGTCATGGCGGCCCGCGCCATTGTGCGTGATTTGTATGAGCCCACAGAAGGCGCTAAAGTTATGTCTCAAGCGCTCTCAGGCTTAGGCCTCATTGCTTGTACCTGCGTCCCTGTGGGTGGCTTTTTAACTGATTGGATGGGCTGGCGTTGGGCCCTCAGCAGTTTGGTGTTGTTTGCACTTGTCACGGGCTTGCTCATCTACCTTTACTTTGATGAAAGTTTGCAGCAACGCAACCCGCATGCACTTCAAGCCAAAAGTTTATGGGCTGGAACAAAAAACATCGCTCGCAACCCCACCTTTTTAGCTTACAGCGCGCTGTCGACTGCTTCTTTTGCAGGGCTGTTTACTTTTCTCGCAACATCGTCTTTTATCTTCACGCAAAGCATGGGCTTGAGTCAAACTGTTTACGGCTTACTCATGTTTACCATGTCACTGTCGTACATCGTAGGCACCTTCATTTGCCGCTGGTTGTTATTGCGCATCAGTATCCAAACCTGCGTTGTGTTTGCAAGTTTTACAAGTCTTTTTGCAGGCACACTGATGTTTTTGATTGCGCATGAAGGACCCGGGCAATCTTGGTTTGGGCCTTGGGCAGTCATGTTGCCCATCAATGTCTTTTTGATGGCGCACGGGGTGCATCAACCATGTGGCCAAAGTGGCTGCATTGCTCCCTTTCCAGAAATGGCAGGCACGGCCTCTGCTTTGAACGGCTTCTCCATGATGTTGGTGGCCTTTGCCATGGGTACTTGGATTGGCACGCACATGAGCAACCCACTTCTGACATTGGGCCAAGGTTTGCTGGTGTGGTCTATTTGTTTAGCCCTGATTGCTTGGTTTGGTGTGCGCAAAATACCCCTCATCAAGCAACGTGAATCAACATGAAACTTCAAGCGCTTGCCATCGCCGGCCCTACTGCCAGTGGAAAGACTGGCTTGGCCTTGGCCATTGCTGCGCATCTAAAAGACCAAGGTGGCGCTGAAATTATCAGTGTTGACTCCGCCTTGGTGTTCAAAGGCATGAACATCGGCACGGCTAAGCCCACTGCCCAAGAATTGGCTGCGGTGCCTCATCACCTGATTGACATTCGCGATCCGCTCAATGCCTACAGTGCGGCTGAATTTGCCCTAGACGCATTGGCCTGTGTTGAGGACATTCGCAGTCGCGGTAAAACTCCCATATTGGTCGGCGGCACCATGCTGTATTTCAAAGCTTTGATGGAAGGCTTGAACGACATGCCAGGGGCGGATCAGGCGATCCGAGCAAGCATTCAAGTTGAAGCTGAAAAGTTTGGGTGGCCTGCCTTGCACGTTTTGCTTAGCCAAGTTGACCCCCTCACTGCTGCACGTATAGCACCCGCAGACAGTCAACGCATTTCAAGAGCCCTTGAAGTTTTCAGAATTTCAGGAAGACCTTTGTCGAGTTTTCATCAAATCAATTTAGCCCCCTCTGAAGCAAGCGCTTCAAAGGCATCCCATTCAACGGCCTTGCAATGGGCCAATGTGCCCCTCTTAAGTCTAGAACCCATAGACCGCTCTTGGCTTCACAAACGGATTGAGCAGCGCTTTGACGACATGCTGTCGCATGGATTTTTGGACGAGGTGAGAGTCTTGCGCGCCAGAGGTGACTTAACACCAGACCTTCCCGCCATGCGGTGCGTGGGCTACAGGCAAGCCTGGGAAGCGCTAGAAGGTACGCTACCCATGTCTGAATTGAGAGATCGCGGCGTCTTTGCCACGCGCCAATTGGCGAAACGACAAATCACTTGGCTTAGAAACTTGCCGCAACGAACGGTACTTGAGGCTGATCGCCAAGACATTTTGAAGCAGGCATTGACATGGGTTGAAGGCCGCTTGTCAGAGGCTTAGTCTGAGAAATTGGCCTTGCCCCGCATGGCTTTGGTCTGGCCTCTCTTGACTTTGCTTTCTACGCGCTTCACCTGAGAACTTCGAGTGGGCCGAGTGGCCTTGCGAGGCTTTTGCACCAGGGCCGCCAATTCGAGCAAGTCATGCAGGCGCAGCAGGGCCGCCATCCGGTTCAGGTCTTGGCTTCTGTGTTCTTGCGACTTAATGACCACGACGCCGCCCTTGGTAAGCCGGTGATCCCGAAGTGCCAATACCCGCGCCTTCAACTCTGGGGGCAAACTTGAAGCCCCCACATCAAATCGCAGTTGAATGGCGCTCGAGACTTTGTTGACATTCTGCCCACCTGGTCCTTGTGACCGAATTGCCGTCAGCTCCACCTCATCCGTCGGAATGTGAAAAATTGTCATGAGAAACCCTGAAAATGGAGAGCGATCATGCGCTTTGTGTTGGGTATTGATTGTGCCTCGCTTAAACTGGGGGCTTAACTACCTCAAGGTGTCACCATGGCCAAAGGTCAACAAAAGTCCAACAAAGAGTCCAAAAAACCAAGAAAGGATACTTCTCCTCCAAAAACCATCGCTGTCGACACTGAGCGTCCAGTCCAAAAAACCACCACCATCATTCCACGCGGCAAGAAGCCAATTTAATTTGATTTCCTACAGAAGTTTTCAAAAACGATGAGTGATTCTGCGCAAAGTCTTTGGCCCCATGCAGGCTATGCCCAACTGAAAACAGATGCACGCGGCCACCTCACAGTGACCGATGATTTCTTAAGAGTCTTATTGCTTCGGCCAGAATTGGCGCCGATTGAAAGCTCATGCGCTCATGAAATTCAAATTCATGAGCGCTTGCTAGAAAATCCTCGGCGCCATCTTGAGGCACCCGATCTAGCGCCGATCAAAGACCCAGATGCCGCAGAAAACATGCGTGTTTGGTTGCGTTTTCGCGATCGAATTTTGGCAAAACCCACTTTAGAAGCCAGCTACTGGGCCTTGTTTGAAGGCACGGGAGTCGATGTGCCACCTATCTTGGTCAATCAAATCACGCAAGTGTTGGTGCAACATATTTTGGGTCAAGATTGCACACCACTTGAAGCTAGGGCAGCAGAACTGCTTTTTAGGACTCAAAAAATATCAGTGCTCGATGATGGCTCGGTCATGTCGGCTGATCACGAAACCGTCGAGCGACATGCACTTGAAAGTGGTTTTGGCAGCTTGGGAGAGTTGCTCAAGCAAGGAGGTATTCCACTGAGAACCGTAGACCTTGACGTCATTCAAGACAGCAACCAAGAGACCTACTGGGATCGCAGTGAGCGGTTTGACATGGTGGCCTGCCTGAATTTAGGTCAAGACCTTATTTCAGCCTTTTGCCAAGTTTTAGAGCGCTGGGTTCACCACTTTACAGCTTCAAAAGTAAGCATCCAAACAGCCCGTGAAATTGAAGACGTTCATTGGGTATGGCATGTGGGTCTAGACGCTCAAGCCAGTGGCATGTTGAACGATTTGTACACTGGCAACACCATTGACGAAGAAAGTCAAAGAAGAATGCTTTGCTTGTTTGTACTGAATTTTGAAGACCCAAGCGACATGCTGAGCGAGGTGTCAGGCAAGCCCGTTTATTTGGCCATGGCCATGGACTCGCAGCAACTTCTTAAAATCAAACCTCAAAATCTGCTCTTGAACTTGCCATTGGCCAGGCGATCTTAAGCTTCAATGCTCAAGCATTGGATTCAAAACAGAACCAGGCTGAAAAACACCTGATTACAGACCAAACATTGGGTTCACCCTAATGCCCTCATGGCAAAAAAGGCGTAAGTTAAGCACCTTGTACAAAACCGTGTTCAACCCACCTTTTAGGAGTTCGCCATGTCTGTATTCCCCCGTCGTCAATTATTGGCCAGTGCATTATTAGGACTGCTCAGCGTTGTCAGCGCAGTGCCAGCTGCCGCACAAAATTATCCTGCCCGCCCCATTACGCTCATCGTCCCTTGGGGAGCAGGTGGCGGTACCGATGCAACGGCCAGGATCATTGGCAGCCTGTTGGAAAAAGACTTGGGTCAACCTGTCAACGTGGTCAACCGCACAGGTGGCAGTGGCGTCGTAGGGCACGCTGCCATAGCTTCAGCTCAGCCCGATGGCTATACCATTGGTCTAGCCACCGTTGAAATTGGCATGATGCACTGGCAAGGACTCACTGATCTGACCAGTGCCTCTTACACCCCAATTGGATTGGTCAATGCCGATCCAGCTGGCGTTCAAGTTCGCGCAGACTCACCCTATAAAACGGTGAACGAGTTATTGGCAGCCATCAAAGCCAATCCTGGCAAATTCAAAGCGTCTGGTACAGGGCAAGGGGGCATTTGGCATTTGGCCATTGCAGGCCTCTTACGCGATCAAAAAATTGACCCTGCTGCATTGCCTTGGGTGCCTAGTAATGGTGCAGCGCCAGGTTTGCAAGACATGGTCGCTGGCGGCATTGAAGTAGCCCCAGTGTCTTTGCCTGAAGCTCGTTCCTTGATTGATGCAGGCAAAGTGAAAAGCTTGGCCATCATGAACGACAAGCCCTCGGCGCTTTATCCCAATGTACCCACCTTGAAAGCGGCTGTAGGCAGTGATTGGACCATGGCAGCTTGGCGTGGCATTGTGGCGCCAAAGGGCTTACCAGCACCCATTCGCGACAAGTTGGCAGATTCTGTTCGCAAAGTTGCTGCCAGCAAAGAGTACAACGAATTCATGGCCAGTCGTGGTTTTGGCGTCATCTATGCTGGGCCCGATGACTTTGCCAAATTCATGGTGAAATCAAACACAGAATTAGGCGCCACCATGAAAGCCGTTGGCTTGGTTAAATAAGTCATGAAGATTCATGATGCGTTTTTTGGATTCTTCTTTTTGGCATTGGGCGCTTTGGTGCTCTTTGCCATCAGGGGCTATCCCAACATTCCGGGGCAGCCCGTTGGCCCCGCCCTGTTTCCAGGCCTGATTGCCATTGGTTTGTGCATCACCGGCACCTTGATGGTCATCAAGGGACTGCGCAATCGAGAGCCAACAGCTTGGTTTGCATGGGAAGATTGGATCGATTCGCCGCGTCATGTGGTAGCACTTTGCGTTCTTTTGGCTTGCGTGGTGTTCTATATTGTGGCGGCAAACGAACTTGGCTTTCTGCCTACTGGTTTTTTAATGTTGGTTGCTTTGTTCAAAGCACTTCAAGTCAAATGGGGTCGCGCACTCTTGGTCGCTCTGATTGCTACATTGGTGATTCATTTTGCCTTCTACAAACTGCTGCGCGTTCCCCTACCTTGGGGCATTCTCACACCCTGGGCCTGGTGAGTTGTTCACATTGATTTTCAGTTAGCTGCATGAATTAGGAGTCTCACTATGTGGACCGCCATTGGCCAAGCTTTTTCGATGGTCTTTGATCCCTACACCTTGATGGTGATGGTGATTGCCGCGCTCTATGGCCTATTTGTAGGTGCGGTGCCCGGCCTTACGGCCACCATGGCCACTGCTTTGCTGGTGCCTGTGACGTTTTTTATGCCCCCCATTCCCGCCATTGCGGCGATGGTCACAGCTACTGCCATGGCGATTTTTTCAGGGGATATTCCGGGTTGCTTATTGCGAATTCCAGGCACACCCGCTTCTGCGGCTTACACAGATGAAGCTTTTGCAATGACCAAAAAGGGGCAAGCAGAACTGGCCTTAGGTGCTGGTTTGGTTTTCTCTGCAGTGGGTGGTCTATTTGGCACTGTCGTGCTGATCTTAGCGGCCCCGGCACTGGCCGACTTTGCGTTGAATTTCAGTTCATTCGAATACTTCTGGTTGGTCTTGTTAGGTTTAACCTGCGCAGTTTTCATCACGACTAACCAGCCGCTCAAAGGTGTGACCACATTGCTCCTTGGACTTTTGGTTGCCTGCGTAGGACTGGGCAATCCCGCAGGTTTCCCTCGCTTCACATTTGGCAATGCAGAAATGACGGGCGGCATTGGCATGATTGCCATGATGATTGGCATGTTTGCCATTTCTGAAATCATTCGATACGTCGTTGATACAAGCCCACCCGCAGAATTGGTCGTCGAAAAAGTGGGCAGTGTCATGGCAGGTCAATGGGCATTGGCCAAAAAATACCCGGTGCAAATTTTTCGTGGCAGTGTTTTGGGTACCGCTGTGGGCGCATTGCCAGGTGCAGGCGCAGACATTGCCGCTTGGATGTCTTATGCCATGAGCAAAAAATTCTCCAAAGAACCCGAAAAATTTGGCACAGGTCATGTGGAAGGCATTGTGGAGTCGGGGTCCGCCAACAACAGTGCCTTGGCGGGTGCTTGGATTCCTGCTTTGGTATTTGGCATTCCGGGCGACTCCATCACAGCTATTGTGATTGGCGTGCTTTACATGAAAAACATGAACCCCGGTCCCATGCTGTTCACCACCAATCCGCAAAATATTTACGCTGTGTTTTTGCTCTTCATTTTGGCCAACCTCATCATGATTCCGCTTGGCATTTTGTGCATCAAGGTTGCAAAACGCATTTTGCGCGTGCCCAGAGAAATCCTCATGCCACTGATCTTGCTGTTTTGCGTGGTCGGTACATTTGCCATCAACAATTCCATGTTTGAAGTAGGCATCATGCTAGTTGCCGGTATCTTGGCTTACATCTTAGAAGCCAATCGTTTCCCCATAGCACCTGCTATCTTGGGGGTGGTACTTGGGGGCATGCTGGAAGAAAACTTCATTACCTCCATGATCAAATCAAATGGCGACCTAGGCGCCTTCTTGGCACGCCCTATCGCGCTGTGCCTTGCAGTGTTGTGTTTACTGATTTGGTCATGGCCTTTGCTAGCCAAGTTGCGGACCAAACCAGGCCCTTCTCAAATGGCCTGAGGTGCTTCAAGCTTGAATTTGCTGGCCCATGGCAACAGCATGGGCATGATGCTTGGATACAGCGTTAAACCCTTTAAAAGGCTTTCGGCTTTATGTTGCAAGCCTCTTTCACCAGGCATTCTGACTTGCTGATCAGGGTTGGCAGGCGTCGACTTGTGGCAATTGGCCACGACTTGATCCATTTGCCTTTCATAGGCGCTTTTCCCCCCAAATGCATTGGGATCCATGATCTGAAGAAAAACGGTTGCGCCCCATCCTTCAGCAGGATCAGCTCGGCCATGGCCCGCCAAGCCACCCGTGAAGGCTTCAACCATCAAACTTAAGCCATAGCCTTTGTGACCCGAGTCCATGCCACCTAGAGGCAGGATGGTGCCCTTGGGCTCCTGAAACAGCACGGCTGGATTGGTGCTTGGGCGGCCATGGCCGTCCATCACCCATGCCGCAGGAAGAGGCTTCTTTTCTGCAAACAAACGGTTGGTCATGCCGTTGGTCGTGGCGGATGTAGACACATCCACCATGATGGGCATCTGAGAGGTCGGAAAGCCATACGAAACAGGGTTCGGTGTGAAAACCGGGTCTAAGCCGCCAAACGGCGCAACACTTTTTGAGTTGGGATCTGAACAATGCAACTGCAACAACATGCCCTGATCGGTTACACGCTGATGGTAGGCTGCTAAACAAGCGATGTGATGACTGCGTCTGATCACGACAGTGCAGGTGCCCTGCAATTTGGCACGTTCGATGGCCACTTCCATAGCTTGCAAAACCAACCAGGGGCCCGGCAATCGATTGCCATCCCAGGTAAGCGCTGCTGGAAAGTCTGAGACAGTGATTGGCGCACCTTCAGTGCGCATGCTGCCTTTTTCAATTTCTGCCAAGTAGGGGGCTAGCAAAGCCAGACCGTGGGTTGTATGCCCCAGCAAGTCACCTTCTACCAAAACTTCGGCAACAGACTTTGCCTTGTCAGAGGGTAGCCCAGCAGATTGCAATAAGTCGATTGCAAATGAGGTAAGTTGTGTTGTTTTGTATTTCATAAACGATTCAGATGACTTTGGTCTCAAACGATACCTCAAAGTGGCGAATTGATCGCCATCGATAAAGTATGCAAAAGTCCTCGGGTCAAATAAGTTGTATTTGCCAGCATTATGAGTCAATGAAGACATTCAACAGAAGAAGCGAAATCGAGATAATTTTGATTTGCACCTGACTGACATTAAAATCTTTACAGAATTCAAGCATTGAATGGTTTTCACATGAAGCATCACGCAAGTCGAATGGCGGCGGTCGACACCCCCATCATCCCCACCATTGCCGCATTTGTGCGCAACAATCCAGGCACCATTTCTTTGGGTCAGGGTGTGGTCAATTACGGCCCGCCAGCACAAGCCATCTCCGCCCTGCCCAGCATGATGGGCGATGGCAGCCTCCATAAATACTTGGGTGTCAGTGGGCACCCTGGGTTGATCGAGGCCATTCACAACAAGTTGGCAAAAGAAAACCAAATCAAATTGGGATCTGATGCCATGCTCATGGTGACAGCAGGCAGCAACATGGCCTTTTTAAACTCTGTTTTGGCGGTCGCCGACCCAGGGGATGAGTTCATCCTCCCCATGCCGTTTTATTTCAATCAAGAAATGGCCATTCGCATGTGTGGCTGCATTCCAGTGCCAGTGCCAACCCACGCAGATTGGAGCCTCGATGTTGAGGCCATGGCTGCTGCCATCACGCCAAGAACACGCGCCATTTTGACAGTCTCGCCCAACAATCCCACGGGTGCAGTTTATTCAGAGGCGTCTTTGCGTGATGTTAACGCCCTTTGCTCGCAGCATGGGCTTTATCACTTTAGCGACGAAGCCTACGAGTATTTCACTTATGAGGGTGTCAAGCACTTTTCACCCGCCAGCATTCCTGGCGCCATGAAACACACTTTGTCGTTTTTCTCCATGTCTAAAAACTATGGCATGGCCAGTTGGCGCGTAGGCTACGTCATGTTTCCGGCCAACTTGTTTGATGCCATGAACAAGGTGCAAGACACCAACCTCATTTGCGCACCCATGCCGTCCCAGTTGCTGGCCCTAGAGGCTTTAAAGCTAGGCCGCAACTGGGTTGAACCCAAAGTCAAGGCCTTAAGCGAGGTACGCCAAATCGTCTACAAAGCTTTGGAAGGTTTAGGCGAACTGGTTGAATTTCCGAAGACACAAGGTGCTTTTTATGTCCTCATGAAACTACCTGGATTGGCTGAAGGGGTCCAAGCCATAGAATTCAATCGCGTTATGACTGAAAAATTCAAAGTAGCATCCATTCCAGGGTTTGCATTTGGCCTGACTAACACGCAAGAGGCCAACTACCAACGTTTATCCTACGGTGCTTTAGAAGCCGCCAGTGTGGCAGAGGGCGTGCAAAGGTATGTGGCCGCCGTGAAAGACTGGTACGGCGCTTGAATCCAGCAGCGCCATCTTATTGAAGCTCGCCCTTCAAGGCATCAGGCACTGGCAAGGGCAACACATCAATGCCCTCGTCTAGAAGATCTTGCGTTTCTTCGAACGAAGCCTTGCCGCGAATGTTTCTTTCTTCCGATTCACCGTAGTGCATTTTTCGCGCTTCCTCAGCAAAGTTTTTGCCGACATCCTCGGTATTGGCCATCACATGCTTCACCATTTTCATCCATGCTGCTTGCATGAGTTGCATAGATTCTGGATTGGCATGCGCTACGGGCAAACTGTTGGAATTGGCAGGCTCAAAGGTGGAATTTGCGATCGCGGATAAATGCGATGGCCCGTCAACACTTGGAACACCCAATTCTTGATGCTCATTTAAAGCTTCTGAATTCAACTGCTTGGGCGCCGTAGCACCTAAATTCAAACGCGGTGCCGACGGTAATTTGCGTACTTCTGTGCTCGTACAAATGGGGCAAGCCACCAATCCCGTTTCGCGTTGAGACTGGTAGTCCTCCTCAGAACCAAACCAACCTTCAAAGGTGTGCATACTGGCGCACTGCAGGTTAAGGACTTTCATGCGAGTCCTACAGAGCGGCCATACTCAATTGGCCAGCATCTGAGCCACTGAGCGGGCGCACAGTGACATCAAGGCGCCAGGCACAATGCCCAAGACCAAGACCAACAAGCCATTCAACGACAACACAAGACGAACATCCATGTCGGCGGTGACTGTGGTGGCTGTGACGGCTTCATCAAAGTACATGACCTTCACAACGCGCAAATAGTAGAAAGCGCCAATGAGCGACATGGCCACTGCAAATACTGCCAATGCAATGTCGGCCGTATGGCCAGAGGCGATCAAGGCCTGCAACACAGAAAGCTTGGCGTAGAAACCCACCATGGGCGGAATGCCTGCCAAGGAGAACATGCAGATGGCCATGACGCCTGCATACAAAGGACTGCGGTTGTTCAAGCCAGCCAGATCTGTAATCTCTTCACTTTCAAAACCTTGTCGGGCCAACAGCAAGATGATGCCAAATGTTGCCAATGTTGTGAGGACATAACCCACGACATAGAACATGGCAGAGCTGTAGGCATTGGCGCCCATGGCCGCATTGCCACTGACCACGCCCGACATCAAGCCGATCAAGACAAAACCCATTTGCGCGATGGTGGAATAGGCCAACATGCGCTTGAGGTTTGTTTGGGCAATGGCCGCCAAGTTACCGACCAACAACGAGGCAATGGCCAACAGAGCCAACATTTGCTGCCAGTCAATGGCCATAGGCAACAAGCCCTCCACCAACAAACGAATGACGATGGCAAAGGCCGCCAATTTAGGCGCGCCGGCAATCATGAGGGTTGCCACCGTAGGCGCACCTTGGTATACATCGGGCACCCACATGTGGAAAGGCACAACACCCAATTTGAATGCCAAGCCAGCCACCACGAACACCAAACCAAACACCAAAACTTGGTGTTTTACTTGACCGCTGGCAATCACTTTGAAAACGGTGGCCAAGTCCAAAGAACCTGTAGCGCCATAGAGCATGGACATGCCATACAACAAAAAGCCAGAAGCCATGGCACCCAGCACGAAATACTTCATGGCGGCCTCTGTGGCCTGCATGTTGTCGCGGCGCAAGGCCACCAAGGCATAGCTAGACAAAGTGAGCAACTCAAGGCCGAGGTACAAAACCAAAAAGTTTTGACCAGAAATCATGATGCTCATGCCAAGCAAGGCAAACACCGACAGGCTGAAAATTTCACCCCCGCGCAGCATGTCGCGATCGGCCGCATAGGGACGTGCATACACCAAGGTCACCATGACAGCGATGGTGGCGAAACACTTAAGCCAATGGCCCATGGGATCACTGACCACCAAACGACCAAAACCATAAAGCGTGTGCCCGGAATCAGCGTAGAAGGCATGCAACAAAGCCACCCCACACAGGGACACCAAACTTAAAACATAAGTCACAGTGCGCTTAGGGCTTGTGACCAGCAGGTCAACCAGCGCAATCACGCAGGCCATGACCAGCAAAACGATTTCCGGGTAAATCGTCATCCAGCTGGTTGAGTCAATCATGTCTATTCTCTCTATCTTAAAGTTTCAGCTGATCACAAGCGATCAAGGCAATTTGGAAGCAGCCACATGCTCCAACAAATTGGCCACAGAGACTTCCATCACATCGGTGAACGGCTTGGGGTACAAGCCCATGTAAAGCACCGCAATGGCCAGTAAAGCCATGACTGTGAACTCACGCGCATTGATGTCTGTGAGTTCTTTGACATCGTCGTTGGTGACAGGACCCAAGTAAACGCGCTTGAACATCCACAGGGTGTAAGCAGCGCCAAAGATCAAGGCAGAGGCCGCCAACAGGCCCACCACGAAATCAAATTGGACTGCACCCAAAATGACCATCCACTCACCTACAAATCCTGCGGTGCCTGGCAATCCGCAGTTGGCCATTGAGAACAGCAAAGCAAAAGCTGCGAACTTTGGCATGGTATTCACCACACCGCCGTAGCTTGCAATTTCTCGCGAGTGAACACGGTCATACAGCACGCCAATTGACAAGAACATGGCCGCTGAAACAAAACCGTGCGCGATCATTTGCACCAAGCCACCTGACATGCCTAGCGGGTTAAAGATGAAGAACCCCAGGGTAACGAAGCCCATGTGCGCCACGGATGAATAAGCCACCAGTTTTTTCATATCTTGCTGGACCATGGCCACTAAGCCCACATAGATCACGGCCACCAAGGACAACACAATCATGAGGGTGCCCCACTCGTGCGCCGCATCGGGCGCAATGGGCATGGAGAATCGCAAGAAACCATAGGCACCCAGTTTCAACATGATGGCCGCCAGCACCGCAGAGCCACCCGTAGGCGCTTCAACGTGCACATCAGGTAGCCAAGTATGAACTGGCCACATCGGCACTTTGACAGCAAAGGCTGCAAAGAATGCAAAGAACAAGAAGTTCTGCGCGGTAGCAGACAGTGGCAACTCATGCCATGTAGCGATGTCGAAACTGCCACCCGAATGGATGTACAAAAAGATCAAGGCAATGAGGGTGAGCAATGAACCAAGCAAGGTGTACAAGAAAAACTTGAAGGCGGCATAAATCTTGTTGGGGCCGCCCCAGATACCGATGATCAAATACATCGGAATAAGCGTGGCTTCAAAGAACACATAGAACAACAAGCCATCTAAAGCAGAGAACACGCCAATCATCAAGCCAGACAGAATTAAGAAAGCTGCCATGTATTGGTTAACTTTGCGTGTAATGACTTCCCATCCTGCAATGATCACAATCACATTGATGAAGGCCGTCAAAATGACAAACCACAAAGAGATACCATCAACACCCAAGTGGTAATTGACGTTGAAACGCTCAATCCAAGAGGATTTCTCAACAAACTGCATGTCAGCGGTATCAAGCTTGAAACCCGTATACAAAGGCAGCGTGACCAAGAAACTCACAATGGCACCGACCAATGACAACCAGCGCACAGATTGCGCTTGTTCATCCCGGCCCAAGGCCAACAAAACAATGCCGAACGCGATAGGCGTCCAAATGGCAAGGCTCAACATTCCCATTTTGTGACTTCCTTATTTGTTGAGCCAGACGAAGTACGTCATTAGCAAAAAGATACCCAAGATCATGACCAAGGCATAGTGGTACAGATAACCCGTTTGCAACTTACGCGTCCAGTTAGAGACCCTGCCCACAAGCTTCCAAGAACCATTGACCAGCAGGCCATCGATCAAGGTGCGGTCGCCGACTTTCCAAAGACCATTGCCAAGGGCGCGTGCACCGCGAGCCAAAATGTTTTCATTGATCCAGTCCATGTAGTACTTGTTCTCTAGAAGAACCACCAACGGACGCAAGGCACGACCAATGGCGGCAGGCACTGCAGGATTAATCAGGTACATGTACCAAGACACCACCACACCCGCCAATGCAAGCCAGAATGGTGCCGTTGTGACGGCATGCAAAGCCATGGCCACGGGGCCATGGAAAGCCTCAGCCAATACCTTCATGCCGGCATGCTTTTCAGCATCGATGAAGATGGCATCTTTGAAAAATTCGCCAAACAGCATGGGCGTGATGGTCATGTAACCAATGACAACAGACGGAATCGCCAACAAAATCAAAGGCACTGTAACCACCCAAGGTGACTCGTGAGGGCTGTGGGTGTCGTGGTCATCGCCATGATGACCGTGATGCGCATCGGGATTCTGGTCGTAGCGTTCTTTGCCATGGAAAACCAAGAAATACATGCGGAATGAATAAAAAGCTGTGACAAACACGCCGGCCAGCACGGCAAAGTTGGCGAAGCCTGCAGCAGCCAAGTGACTTTCGTGCACGGCTTCAATGATGCTGTCTTTGGAGTAGAAACCTGAAAAGAGTGGCGTACCAATCAACGCCAAAGAACCCAGCAATGAGGTGATCCACGTGATGGGCATGTACTTGCGCACGCCACCCATGTAACGAATGTCTTGGTTGTGGTGCAAGCCCATGATGACCGAGCCAGCGCCTAAGAACAGCAAGGCTTTGAAGAAAGCGTGCGTCATGAGGTGGAACACCGCCACTGAATAGGCGGAGGCACCCAAAGCCACTGTCATGTAACCCAATTGAGACAAAGTGGAATAAGCCACCACGCGCTTAATATCGTTCTGAATAATGCCCAAGAAGCCCATGAACAAGGCTGTAATGGCACCAATGATCATGATGAAGTTCAAGGCCGTTTCAGACAACTCGAACAAAGGTGACATGCGGGCCACCATGAAAATACCGGCCGTGACCATGGTAGCGGCGTGAATCAAAGCAGAAATGGGGGTAGGGCCTTCCATGGAGTCTGGCAACCACACATGCAAAGGGAACTGCGCCGACTTGCCCATCGCACCAATGAACAAGCAAATGCAAATGACAGTGACCAACATCCAAGAAGTGCCAGGCAATGTCAGGGCACTGAGGTCAGATGCTTTGGCAAATGCCTCTGTGTAATTCAGGGTGCCCGTGTAAGCGGCAATGAGCCCAATGCCCAAGATGAATCCAAAATCACCGACTCGGTTCACCAAGAAGGCTTTCATGTTGGCAAAAATGGCGGTGGGTTTGTTGAACCAGAAACCAATGAGCAAGTAAGACACCAAACCAACCGCTTCCCATCCAAAGAAAAGCTGCAACATGTTGTTGCTCATGACAAGCATCAGCATGGAGAAAGTGAACAAAGAGATGTAAGCAAAGAAACGGTTGTAGCCTTCATCTTCTTCCATGTAACCAATGGTGTAGATGTGAACCATGAGCGAGACAAAAGTGACAACGCACATCATCATGGCCGTGAGGCCATCGACCATGAAGCCCACCTCCATACTGAGACCGCCCACGGTCATCCAGGTGTAGAGGGTTTCATTGAAGCGAGCGCCATCCATGGCCACGCTTTTCAAAGTAGAGGCTGACAATATGAAAGCAATGAGCACGCCCAAAATGGTGATGGAATGCGTTAGGCGTCGACCTATCCAGTTACCGCCAAATTGCGTACCGAAAATACCTGCCAGAACAGCGCCCACTAAAGGCGCCATTGGCACGGCAAGCAGCGTAGAAGCGTTGAGGGTTTGACTCATGTTTTTTTAACCTCTTAGCCCTTGAGCGAATCAAGTTCATCCACATTGATGCTGTTCATGTTGCGGAACAAGAGCACCAAAATGGCCAGACCGATGGCGGACTCGGCAGCTGCCACTGTCAAGATGAAGAACACGAACACTTGTCCGTGCATGTCACCCAAGTAGTGAGAGAAAGCCACAAAATTCATATTGACAGCCAAGAGCATGAGCTCAATGGCCATCAAAAGCACAATCAGATTCTTTCGATTCAAGAAAATGCCAATGACTGACAATGCAAACAACATGGCGCCAAGTGACAAATAGTGTCCCAGTGTCAAAGTCATGATTTAGTCTCCTTGGCGGCATCTGCTTCAACTGGCGCTTTTGGCGCCTCGCCCACCTTCACGGCATCCATCTTCACAAGAACCAAACGATCACTGGCACGGACATGCACTTGTTCGGAAGCACTGATGGCTTTGCTGTCTTTCCGTTGACGCAGTGTCAGCGCAATGGCTGCAATCATGGCCACCAACAAAATAGCAGCGGCCACTTGAATCGGCATCAGGTATTCGGTGTACAGCAAGATACCCAACGCCTTGCTGTTGGAAATTTGCGGGCCAATTTGACCCACCACAGCGGCCGCTTTGGGGGCCTCAGATGCTCTAAAACCGCTGATGAGCACAGCAGCCATTTCAAGCGCAATCAAGGCGCCTAAAGAAGCCGCCAGAGGAAAGTGTTTCCAGAAACCTTTGCGCAAAGTGTCTAGGTTAAGGTCAAGCATCATGACCACAAACAAGAACAGTACCATGACCGCGCCCAAATAAACCAAGACCAAGACCATGGCCAAAAATTCGGCTTGAAGCATGAGCCACAGACCTGAAGCCTGTGAAAAAGCCAACATGAGAAACAACACAGCATGCACCGGGTTGCGCGCAGTCACAACTCGGAAGGATGCAAACAAAAGCACCACCGAGAAGAGATAAAAGAAACCAGTTTTGACGTCCATGGGTTGTCGCTTGTTAGTTTTTATAAATCAACCGATCAACGGTATTTGGCATCAGCCGCTTTGGCAGCTGAAATGTCTTTTTCGTAACGATCACCCACGGCCAACAGCATCTCTTTGGTGTAGTGCAAATCGCCGCGTTTCTCGCCGTGGTATTCCAAGATAGAGGTTTCTACAATGGAATCGACGGGGCAACTTTCTTCGCAAAAACCGCAGAAGATGCACTTCGTTAAATCGATGTCATAACGGGTGGTGCGGCGTGAGCCGTCCGCACGCACATCAGACTCAATGGTGATGGCCATGGCAGGGCAAACAGCCTCACATAGCTTGCAAGCAATGCAGCGCTCTTCGCCGTTTTCATAGCGGCGCAAAGCGTGTAAACCCCTGAAGCGCGGAGACAAAGGTGTCTTCTCTTCGGGGAATTGAAGGGTGACTTTGCGACGAAAAGCGTAGCGCCCCGTCAAAGCCATGCCTTTGACCAACTCAAACAGCATGAAGCTCTTGAGAAAATCTTTGAACGAAAAGTTGGATACAGCCACTGTAGACATGTCTTAACCCGGTTATTTCCAAATGTTCCAAGGCGAATGCAACCAAGCGCCCACAATCAACAGCCACACCAAGGTGACTGGAATGAAAATCTTCCAACCCAAACGCATGATCTGGTCATAACGGAAACGCGGGAATGTGGCGCGAATCCAAATGAACATAGACACGACGAAGAAGGTCTTGATACCCAACCAAATCCAACCTGGAATGAAGTTGAACAATGCACTGTCGATGGGTGACATCCAGCCGCCCAAGAACATGATCACGGCCAAAATAGACACCAACCACATGCTGGCGTATTCGGCCAAGAAAAAGATGGCAAAGCCCATGCCGGAGTACTCCACCATGTGACCCGCCACAATTTCGGCTTCACCTTCAACCACGTCGAAGGGGTGACGGTTAGTTTCAGCCACACCCGAAATCAGGTAGACCATGAAAATAGGGAACAAAGGCAGCCAGTTCCAAGACAAGAAGTTCAGGCCCAGGCTGGCCATTTCGCCTTTGCCCTGTGTCAGCACAATTTCAGTGAGATTCATGCTGCCAGTGACCATGATGACCACCACAAAGCAAAAGCCCATGGCAATTTCGTAGCTCACCATTTGCGCAGAGGCGCGCAAGGCACCCAAGAACGCGTACTTGGAATTCGAGGCCCAACCCGCAATGATGACGCCATATACCTCAATGGAGGTAATGGCCATCACCAACAAAAGACCGGCATTCAAGTTGGTAAGTGCCACTTCAGGTCCAAACGGAATGGCAACCCATGCAGCCAATGCCGGCATGATGGCCATGATAGGGCCCAAGCGAAACAAGCCAGGCGCCACAGCGGATGGCGTAATGATTTCTTTGGTAAGCAGCTTCAATGCGTCGGCGATAGGCTGCAACAAACCGAAAGGGCCCACGCGGTTAGGTCCCAAGCGGACTTGCATGAAGCCCAACAGTTTGCGCTCCCACAAAGTGAGGTAAGCCACAGCGCCCATGAGGGGTGCCAAGACACACACAATTTTGATCAGAATCCACAACACAGGCCAAACCATGGTGGCCCACCAACCAGCAGAGATGGCATTTAAGCCGCTATTGTAAAGAGCGTCGATCATGCGCGTACTCCTTCAGGAGCAGACATTCGATTTGGAACCGCATTTCGGGCATCAGCCGTAAGCTGTAAAGAAGGTGAGCGGCGCACCAAACTGTCGAGCTGATAAATTGACGCCACGCAAGGCGTGTCGGCATTGCCATCCAATCGAACTTCAGAGCGGCATTCGTTGCTCAAATTCAAAGGCACATCAGTAATTTGTTTCAACACATCTTGCGATGTTTCGAAAGCCAACTGGGGCAATCCCAGCATGTTGGCCAACACACGCAACACTTTCCAAGCCGGGCGGGTTTCGGCCAAGGGTTTGACCACCGCATGAAAGCTTTGCAATCGCCCTTCTGCATTGACGAAACTGCCAGAAGTTTCCGTGAAGGGTGCAATTGGCAACAACACGTCCGAGAAAGCCATGTTGGTTTTGAATGGACTGAGGGTGACAACCATTTGCATGGTTGCCAAGGCAGCCACTGCTTTGACACCGGCTGCAGAGTCTTCAACAGGCTCTGTATTCAGAAGCAAAACCGCTTTCAATCCGCCAGCCAGCATCTGCGCCGCATTCAAGCCACCAGTCTGTGGCTCTGCTTTGGCCCATTGCGCTCCCACTGTGTTGGCAGCTTCTGTGAGGTAACCATAAGTTGCGCCCGTTTGTTCTGCAATCCACTTTGCCAAATTGAGCAAACTCGATGCGTTGGCGTGGTGAGCAGCTGCGTTACCCAACAGAACAGCTTTGCGGTCGCCGCCCAAAAGTGACTTGGCGATAGCTTGTGCCTCAGGCGTTGCTTGACCTTGAGCCGGCGCTGTCACGCCCTTCTCTGCCGCAACGGCCGCCGCCACATTGGCCAAGCTTTGCGCCCAAGCACTGGCTTCTTGCAAATCGACATGCGCCAAAGGCATAGCCCAAGCATCGGTTACATGCAACAAAGCCTTTGAAGTGATGGCGTTGACTTGCGCACCATTGCGTTGTGCTTGACGAATGCGCTGTGCAAACAAGGGATGGTCTTTGCGCAGATTGCTCCCCACCACCAACACGCGCTGAAGTTGGGTCAAGCTTGCGATGGAAGTACCCAAGTACCGCACGCCTTCAGACTTCACAAATTCGGCATTGCGCAAACGATGGTCAATGTTGTCGGAACCCAAGGAGCGAACCAAGGTGCTTGCCAAATGCAACTCTTCAAGTGTGCTGTGCGGGCTGACCAAAGCGCCAATGCTGCTTGCACCGTGGTCTTTGCTGATTTGATTAAGTCCATTCGCCACGTATTCCAAAGCGGTCTGCCAATCGACTTCTTTCCACTCACCACCCTGTTTGATCAAGGGGGCGCGCAGACGGTCGGCACTGTTCAAGGCTTCGTAGGAGAAGCGATCACGGTCGGCAATCCAGCACTCGTTGACTTCTTCGTTTTCCAAAGGCACCACACGAAGCACTTCGTTGTTTTTAACTTGCACCACCAAGTTGGCGCCCGATGAATCGTGCGGAGCAATCGATTTGCGACGAGACAATTCCCAAGTGCGGGCGCTGTAGCGAAATGGCTTGCTGGTGAGAGCGCCTACGGGGCAAATGTCAATCATGTTGCCAGAGAGTTCTGAGTCAACCGATTGGCCCACGAAGGTT
>CANHXV010000001.1 GCA_947464665.1 Comamonadaceae bacterium | reverse complement strand
CATTCAAAATTCAAGGGAAAACACTGATAAGACTTTGTCAAATTCTTTGAAGATTGACATGCACTTGGCGCTTGCGCTTAGTTGCTAGAAAACTGCCACCGCGCTTGTGAACGAAAGTGAAGGGGCAAATCTCAATCATTTATACAATTTAAAAAAGCAAAAAAAAAGCTACTCGGATGAGTAGCTTTAAAAACGTAAGGCCTGCCCTTTTATTGAGGTGGCTTAGGGGGTCGGTGCAAAGCGCAAATCTTATTACCTGCCGGATCGCGAAGGTAGGCAAGATTCAAAGAACCAAATGGACCTTCTCTGGGTCCTGGTGGGTCTTCGCATGTCGTTCCACCATTGGCAATGCCAGCGGCATGAAACGCAAGAACTTGCTCAGCTGACTCTGCTAGAAATCCAATCGTTCCACCATTGGCAGGCGTTGCAGGCTGCCCATCGATGGGTTGGGTGATGGAAAAAGAACCTTTTGAAGTGCGGTAGAAATAACGAGTGCCGTTGTTGAACACGCCGGGTGGAATTCCCAATGTATTCAAAACAGCGTCATAAAACTTTCTAGATGCTTCTAGATCGTTGGTACCGACCATGACATGACTGAACATTTTTTTCCTTAAAAGTTTGTTTCTTACTTTTTGTGAAGCGAAGTAAAGTTCTGTAATCCTAAACCATCTATGGAAGCATAGTGTGGGAGGACTTCAAACAGCTGTTTCATCTTTAGATTAAATGGATCAAAGACAATGCCCAGGCTTTATTTCCCTTGTCTTGAAACCGTCAAAGGCAAACGCCACAATGGGTCCAATGGTGTTTAAAGGTTTGACATGTTTTGGATTTTTCACAACATTCGGTGTTTGAGTCTCCTCCATCAGTCTCAGCTCTTGAGCCTATGCACAGCTTGGGTCTTTATCGGGGCCATCCTTCCGGTCCAAGCGCAGTCTGTGCAAGCTTTGGGTGCTTGGCAGCTAAGCGCAGGTTGGCAGGATTACAGCGAATCGCAAATGAACTTGAAAGGCCCCGAACTCGGCGTGCATTGGCAAAGCCAAAAATTGGGACCGTTCACCTTTGAAGCGAATGCGCATCTGGGCTTACAAAACTACAGCAGCGTGCAGTCGGGACGTTTGAACTCTGTGCTGAACGTCGACACCCACTGGCTAGCTCTCCGAGCGTCAACAGCCCAACCCCAGTGGCAATTCGGTCTGGCTTTGCACAACCATGCCAATTTTTTTCGAGGCACGACCAGTTTGGGTTTTGGGGGCTATGACCGACTGTCTACCCAAGTGTGGTTACCTGTGCGTTGGCACTCGGCCAGCGCTCAGCCTTGGGCGGTGGATGCAGGTTGGCTTTTGTGGGGAGAGCATGTTTCCCGCTTGTCACAAGTCAACCCCAATTTTCAAGATGTCACGAACCAACAGCGCAAGGGCGTTTACCTTCAAATCAGTCAGAAAGTCAATACATCCACAGGGGAGGTGGAACCTTATGCACGCTGGACATGGGTGGACAACTCGGATGTCAGTTGGGTGACTGTTGCTCCCGGACTTGCCAGGGGCGACTATGAACCACGAAACAACAGACTACAAGTGGGCTTGAAGTGGCGCCTTCGCTAAGCTTGGCGATTCACCTCAAGGCACGATTGACAAGGACTTGTGACGAGGGCCAACAAAATGCCAAACTGGGACTTATTCAGCGGCCGTCAAAATAAGCTCGATGGCGTAGTTTGTAGGCAGTGATCCAGTTTGCTGAAACCAGAGCGTCATGGCACCCTCGCCGAGTTTTGATTTGGGTACATCAGCTAACACATTACGCGCCAAATCAGTTGGCCCCATGTGGCCATACACCAGCATGCGAGAGACATCGAACCCCGCATCAAATACCCGGTTTGGCTGCAAAGCATAAAAGGCAATGCCGTCCTCCGACACGTACTGCACCAACTTGAGCGACACCAACTGTTGCCCTTTTGGAATATCCCAGCGCACGTAGTCGGCATCACCGCGCACCACAACGCCATGGATCACATACGTTTCCAATCCAGCTGTCAAGAAGCTGGGCTGCAAAGGGTCACCTGCAGCTTCATGCACCATCATGCTTGGATTTTGCAAGTCAAAACCTTGGGCAACAGAAACGTTGCCGGCCAAATCAACTTGGCGCAACCAAACCCTGCTCAAGTTGTTGCCCAACATACCAAGCGCGGCACCTTTACCTGCAGCCCATGAGCGTTGCTCGTCAAGTGAGTATTCCCAGCGAGCACCCGGTTCAATGCCCGACAGTTTCAATGTGTTGGTCACGCCCTCGGATTGAACGGCGATGCCCACAGCTGCAGGTGCCGTAGTGTCCAAAACGCAGTTGACATACACGATCTCGGAGGTGTTGCCCGCGTCGTCCCGTGCACGCACCCAAATCATTTTGGCGCCGTCGCCTTTGACTTCAAACGAGGCCCCTGAACCGCGCGTCCAACTGGCGCCTTGGTCCAGGGAGAATTCCCAATCAATTCCCACGCTTTCGACGGCCCACATCCCATTGCGTGTGACACCGTCGGTCACGTTCAGGCCCGTGTCAGTGAAAGACAAAACAGGCGGCTTTAAAACAACTGCACCGGCAGCAGGTGGTGTCTGATTACCAGAGCCTGTGAGGGCATTAGGCCCCGCACCTGAACCGCCACAAGCCGCTAAAAAAAATAGTATGGCGAGCACTCCAAAGGACCGCCATAAAAATGGTTGGAGAGAAAACATGTGAATTAGCTCGTTTTTTTACCGCATTATTTGTATCTTAAGAATGTAAAAAGACCTGAATCCATAATCTGAAGATCAAAAACAATCCGAAAAAAACCCCCACGAAGAAATATCCAAGTGAGGGTTTGTTAATCTCTCCTTATGTGGCGGAATTCTCGTGGGGAAAATTAACTCACACTGAGAATCCACCTAAAGGATTGAAGGAGTTTCAACGGTACGGTACTTGGCCACAAGTGGTTGAACGCCTATCCGTTGAAACGCCTATCATTGAATCAAAGCCCGATCATTCCGCCATCGTCTTTGGTGATGACGATGGTGGCTGAACGTGCACGGGTACCTGCACCGTAAACGCCACCCACGCCGTTGTTGGCATTGGTAGGCCAGACGCCTTTTGTGCCGTCGTTATAAGCCGCGGCTTCTTCAGCGGGGTGCTGAATACCCACAAAAATCGCTTTGCCGTCGGCGGTCTCAGTGATGCCCGTTACTTCTGCGCCCTTGGGGCCAACCAAGAAACGGCGCAAGCGTGACTCACCCAAGATACCACCCACGAAGGTGTTTTGGGCAGCTGTCTGAGTTGCGCCAGCCACTGTTACGGCGTTTCTGACGGTGAAGGCACCACCATCGCCCACGGTGCCTGGTACAGCGGCAACCAACATGCAATTGGTTTCGTCGGTGAAAGCGCCGTCGTCGGTCTGGATCCAGCAAATGCCGGTGGACTTGCTGAACCACAAGCCATCTGGCGAGGAGAAAGAGTTGGCTGCAGTCAGACCAGAAAGATTGACGTTGACTGAAGATGAATCTTCTTCTGCACCGAACAAGAAAATGTCCCAGGTGAAGGTGGTGGCCTCTGCCATGTTATTGGTTTCTCTGAAACGAATGATGTGTCCGTTGGGATTTCCATCCCGACCCAGGCCGTCGTTGTCTTTGTAAGCGCGTGGGTTGGCGGCATCGGTCTTGCCTGGCACTCTGTTTGCTGCAGTATTGTTGGTCAATGCAAAATAGATCTCGCCGTTTGCGTGGTTGACCGCGCCCCACTCTGGCCTGTCCATTTTGGTTGCGCCTGCGGCGTCTGCGGCAACTCGCGTGTGCACCAACACTTCGGCCTGGCTGGCAAAGCCGAAAGCAGCGGCCTTGATCAAAGGGTTGTTGATGCTGAGTTCCAACCACTCACCTTTGCCCGTTTCGTCGAACTTGGCGGCGTACAACTTGCCCTCGGTGAGGTATTTATCGCCTGCTGCGATGCCACCACCAATGTCGGCTGCGTCCCAGGTCTTGGTGCTGACAAATTTGTAGATGTATTCGTTGCGTGAATCGCAGCCCATGTAGAAGGCCAAGGGCTTACCGACCACTGGGATACCGCAAACAGCGGCCTCATGAGCAAAGCGGCCCATGGCCATGCGTTTTGAAGGCACAGAGGCGGGATTGGCTGGATCGATTTCAACGTTGTAGCCAAAGGTTTGTGGCTCGTTGCGGAAGTCAGCAGCTGCAGTCGCGCCCGAAGCGGACACGTTCCAACGGGCAAACCTAGATGTGGGGTCAGCATCGGTCACCGTGTGCCAGCCTTGCGTACGCGAGGTCGTGGCGGTGGCTGAAGTGGCGGTGGTCTGAACACCATAGCGTGTGCGTGAGGCGATCAACTTAGCGTCGGTGGGCACCGTTGCGCCCGCTGGCATGGTGAAGTAGGTGGCCCAGTTTTCTTCACAAGTGATCAAGGTGCCCCACGGGGTGATGCCAGTGCCGCAGTTGTTCAGCGTGCCGCGCGTGGTGGTGCCCGTGGGGTCAAATTTGGTGACCATCATGGCTTTCAAATTGGCCAACTCAGCAGCAGGGCCCGTCACCGTCATGACGGTTTCAGGAGTGATTCTGCGGTTCAAAGAAGATGTTGCGTTGTAGCCGATGGGCTTGCCACCCGCGTCCAAGTTCACTTCCACCAGCGTGACGCCGTGCGACAAAATTTCTTTGATGGCTTCAGACGCAGGACGAACACCCATGGGCCAGGAGCCGAATTGGTCGAATTTTTTACCGATGGCGGCGCCAGAGGTTTGGCCGGTCGGATGCAGCAAGTGCGCTTCTGCCGAGCTTTCATTGTTGACGGCAAGAACGGCTTTATCGCCAGCTGCGTAGCTGTAGCTGCCTTTGGATTTGCCGTTGGAGCCGATGTAGAAAATCTCAGTGCCGTCATGCTGGTCACCCACGCGGTTGGCCCAGCTTTCAGCGTCTTCGGCGCCTGCATTGGAGTAGGCAGTTACACCTGCTTTGATGGTATCGCCAGTGGCATGCAGAACTTTGGCGGTGTAGCCTGCGGGGACCCAAACTTGGTCGGCAATGCTCTTGGCGACCGGTGTGAATTTCATTAGGCTGCTGCTGGCCAAAGCAGGCAATCCAGTGCTCGCTGCGGTGGAAGAGCCGCCGCAGCCAGGCAACATGGGCAAAGCAAACATGGATGCCAAACCCAAACCGCCGCGCAAAATAGACCGACGCGAGGGGTTGCTCAGCGCGTTTTTGAGAACTTCTTGGAAGTGCTCGTTGTTGGAAGTGTTGTCGATAGGGTCGAATGAGTGAGACACGTAAAGCTCCTTTGGTTAAGAAACTTAATTCTGAACAGTCGCTGTTACATTTATGTGACGATCAACGTAAGCTCTTAAAAAAAGTTACTGCGTGGTTCTCCCTAGAACTTGCATTGCACAATTTTTTCAACAGCGTTACAGTTTTGTGGCAAGAATTCAGAGACGAAAAATTCAACACACCTGCATGATCACTCTTCAAAGCACAGACCCTTAAACGATGAAAGTCACGGCCCTAAATCATTGACTTCATGATGATGATTGGGCACACCAGGACTTGAGCCTGAGGCCAAATGCTGATGAGTCACTTAAAAGTCTTTGGCGGCAATCAGCGCGACAAGGTTGCCCAGTCCATATCACTTCAACATGAGCTTGACACCTCTGACGATGGCGGCCGCGTCAACACCAAAAAAATTGCGCAATGCTGCACGCGTATCGCTCCGACCAAATCCATCTGTGCCTAAGGTTTTATACGTTCGGTCTGCTGGAACATAAGCTCTAACGCATTCTGTCACAGCGCATACATAATCTGAAGCAGCCAATACGGGGCCTTTGCGTTTCGACAATAAGTTTGTTAGGTAAGGCACGGTCTGTGGACTTTGGTCAATGCATGTCAGACCATCACGCGCTAACTCACTCCAACTTGTCACGCTGATGACCTCGACATCGATGTCTAGTGCAACCAAGGTCTTAGCTGCAGTTAGCACTTCTAGCAAAATGGCACCAGACCCCATCAAAGTCACAAATTGTTTGGGATTGCTGTTTTCAGGTGTGAAGTTAGCAAAATGGTAAGCCCCGCGGAGTACGCCGTGGGCATTTTGCAGAGATATATCTGGATTTGAGTAGTTCTCGTTCATGAGGGTGACGTAATAAAAAACATCCACCTGTTGCTCTACCATTTCACGCATTCCTGCATCCAAAATGATGGCCAACTCTCCTGCAAAAGCAGGGTCATACGCTTTGCAATTGGGAATGGTTGCAGCCACCAGATGGCTGCTGCCATCTTGATGTTGCAAACCTTCGCCGCCCAAAGTGGTTCTGCCAGACGTTGCGCCCAACAAAAAGCCTCTGGCTCTTTGATCAGCAGCAGCCCAAATGGCATCACCCACTCTCTGGAAACCAAACATTGAGTAATAAATATAAAAAGGCAGCATCGCTAAACCGTGCACGCTGTAACTGGTTGCAGCGGCGGTCCAACTTGCAATAGCGCCAGCTTCGCTGATACCCTCCTCTAAAATTTGGCCATCTAAGGCTTCGCGGTAACTCAGCACAGAGCCGATATCTTCTGGTGCATAACGTTGCCCGACACTGCTGTAGATTCCAACTTGCTTGAACAAATTTGCCATACCAAAGGTGCGTGCTTCATCTGCCACGATTGGAATCAAGCGTTTTCCTAAGACAGGATCTTTCAACAAGTTGGCCAACATGCGTACAAAAGCCATGGTTGTACTCATCTCTTTGCCATCTGCTGCAATTGCAAACTGGGCATATGTCTCTAATGGGGGAACAGGCAAAATTGCGCAATGAGTTTCGCGTTTTGGCATGCTGCCACCAAGATCTTGGCGATGCTTTAACAGATAAGACATCTCTGCACTGTTTGGCTCAGGTTTGTAGAACGCCAAACTTTTTGCTTGTTCGTCTGTCAACGGTAAATTGAATCGGTTGCGATATTCAATCAATTCTTGTTCATCAAATTTTTTATGGCTATGCGTCGTCATCTTTCCTTGACCCGCACTGCCCATTCCAAAACCTTTTTTTGTATGCGCCAAAATAACAACCGGCTGACCTTGATGCGCAAGCGCGGCAGCATAAGCAGAATAAATCTTCACGACATCATGGCCTCCGCGTTTTAAACGATCGATTTGTTCGTCGGTCATTCCTTCAGCTAAGCGTTTTAAGTCTTCGTTTTGTCCAAAGAAATTTTCGCGGTTGTAACGCCCGTTTTTGGCAGCAAATGTTTGCATTTGCCCGTCCACAGTTTGGGCAAATGCCTTCAGCAAGGCACCCGTGGTGTCGCGCGCAAACAAACCATCCCAGTCACTTCCCCACACCAATTTGATGACCTTCCAACCGGCGCCAGAAAATAATTTTTCCAGTTCATCAATGATTCTTCCATTACCCCGCACCGGGCCATCTAATCGCTGTAAATTGCAATTGACCACCCACACCAAGTTATCTAGCCGTTCGCGTGCAGCCAAGGTCAAAGCACTCATGCTTTCGGGTTCGTCCATTTCACCATCACCAAAGACGCCCCAAACCTTCCGACCATCGCACTGCAACAAATTGCGGTGCGTCAAATAACGCATGAAGCGTGCGTGGTAGATCGAACTGATGGGCCCCAGGCCCATAGACCCTGTAGGAAACTGCCAAAAATCGGGCATCAACCAAGGATGCGGGTAACTCGACAGTCCTCGTGCACCAATTTTTTGCACATTGATTTCTTGGCGGTAATGCAACAAGTCTTCTTCCGTTAAACGCCCCTCTAGGAATGCCCGCGCATAAACACCTGGCGCACTGTGAGGTTGAAAAAAAACCAAGTCACCGCCATGTTCTGGGGTACGTGCTTGAAAGAAATGGTGGAAGCCGGTTTCAAACAAATCTGCGACGCTGGCATAGCTTGCGATATGCCCGCCCAATTCTCCATAGGCTTGGTTAGCGCGAACAACCATGGCCAATGCATTCCAACGCATGATGGACGTTAAGCGTTCTTCGATTTGAATATCTCCTGGGAACTCTGGTTGTTCGTCGACAGAAATAGTATTGGCATATGGCGTATTGAGATCAGGTTGCCAACCTGTCCTTTGCTGCCTAGCAATAGCCGTCAAACTGTTCAAAATTTGGTTGACACGTTCTGGGCCCTCAACTTCAAGCAAAGATAGCAATGCATCTCGCCACTCAGCGGTTTCTTCGGGATTGGCGTCTTGGGCAAATGCGGTCATGTCAATGGATGTATTCATAGACAGAACTTTAATTGTCAATTGATAAAATATGCTATCAATTTCATCTATAAAATAAACTATTCAAAGCATAAAATTCCGAATAAATTAAATTATCAGCATATGAATTTAGATAAAACAGATTTACGGATATTGGACCATTTACAGCGAGACGGCAGTTTGACCAATGTCGAACTTGCTCGAAAAATTGGCCTCTCGCCTTCCCCTTGCCTAGCGCGAGTCAAAGCACTGGAAACCGCAGGGGTCATTGAAAAATACGTTGCACTCGCAAACGCAAGTGCTTTGGGCTTGGGGCTCACGGTTTTTATATCAATCAGCCTGAAAACCCAGAGCAAAGAAGCTTTGGCAGACTTTGAAGCTCATATTGCTCAACACGATGAAGTGATGGAGTGTTATTTGATGACGGGAGACAGCGACTACTTATTGCGAGTGGCGGTCAAAGACATCCAAGCGCTCGAAAAATTTATATTGGAGCAGCTCTCACCCATTCCGGGCGTCGAGAAAATTAGATCCAGCTTTGCGCTCAAGCAGGTGCGTTATAAAACGGCATTGCCTTTGGGCTTTGGCTGACCGATCACGTGCTGACGTCGGACACAACAAGCAGTGGAGCATCTGAGAAAGCGACCTCGGGCAAACCCTAGACGCCAAGACGACTGGGACTAGGGTTAACCAGAGTCTATCTCGGGTGATCAATCATCCTATGATAGGTTGCCCTATCCATTCCCCCATGACTGATAATTATCACAAAAACATCCTTGATTTATGGGGCCAGGCCTTTTTGTCTGGTCGCTCTGCGGTAGGCGCGAGGCCCCATCAACACGCCGCCAAGAAAGCGGTCAAAAAAGTGATCAAGGCAGTGGCCTGAGCCGATAGACACGCATGCAAAAAATGATCAACGCTTTTTTCAAACTGCTGGAGTTTCTGGTGGTGGCCTGTCTGGTGGCCATGGTCATCATGGTGTTTGGCAACGTGGTGCTGCGCTATGGTTTCAACTCGGGCATTTCAATCTCTGACGAGATGTCGCGCTACTGCTTCATTTGGCTGACCTACATCGGGGCCATGGTGGCCATGCGCGAAAAAGGCCATTTGGGTGTGGACACGCTGGTGCGCCGCTTGCCCCTTGGCGGTAAAAAGCTGTGCTTTTTATTGAGTGAAGCGATGATGCTCGGCTGCAACGTTCTTTTCTTTTGGGGCACCTGGAAAATGCACGACTTGCAGGTGACCAACATCTCGGTGGTGGTAGGTATCTCAATGATTTGGATTTATGGCATTGGCTATGTGACAGCCTTCGTGATGGGCATCATGAACCTGCACAAGTTATTCCAATTGTTGACTGGGCAACTGGCTGAGGCGGATCTGGTACTGGTGGTTGACTCGGAAGACAAAGTGGTCCTTGCCGAGATCGAGCCTGAATTGCGAGGCCGCGCATGACCATCGCCGTTTTTGTTTTCAGCTTGCTGGGTGCCATGGCACTGGGCATGCCCATTGCCTACGCCTTGTTGGTGTGTGGTTTGAGCCTAATGGCCTACATGGCCAGCAACGGCATGATCAACGCTTTCGACAGCCAAATTTTGGCGCAGCGTTTTGTCGACGGGGCAGACAACTTCCCGCTGTTGGCCGTGCCGTTTTTCTTGTTGGCTGGTGAGTTTATGAACGCGGGTGGTTTGAGCCGCCGCATCGTGAACCTGGCCATGGCCTGGGTCGGACATTTCCGTGGGGGCTTGGGTTACGTGGCAGTGATGGCAGCGGTCATCATGGCCTCCCTGTCAGGCTCTGCGGTGGCAGATACCGCAGCCTTGGCAGCCTTGTTGATCCCCATGATGAAGCGAGCCGGCTATAACGTGGGACGCTCGGCCGGCTTGATCGCCTCCGGCGGTATCATCGCGCCGGTGATCCCTCCTTCGATCGGCTTCATCATCTTTGGTGTGGCGGCCAATGTGTCCATCACCAAATTATTCTTGGCGGGCATTGTGCCGGGCCTGTTGATGGGGGTCGCGATTGGCTTGACGTGGTGGTGGGTCGCCAAGCGTGAAAACGTGCAGCCGGGACCTCGCATGAAACTTGCCGAAAAATTGCAGGCCACGCGTCAAGGTATTTTGGCGCTGGGTTTGCCGGTGTTCATCATCGGCGGCATGAAATTCGGTGTATTCACCCCGACCGAGGCGGCCGTGGTGGCTGCGGTTTACAGCTTTGTGGTGGGCGCGTTCATTTACCGCGAATTGGAATGGTCCAAGCTCTACGGCTTGATTTTGGCAGCCGGCAAGACCACCTCCGTCATCATGTTTTTGGTGGCAGCCGCCATGGTCAGCGCATGGCTCATCACGGTGGCCAACATTCCGGCCGAAGTGGCCCGTATGATGGAGCCACTCATGGGCAACAAGACCTTGCTCATGGTGGTGTTGATGCTCTTGGTCATTGTGGTGGGAACGGCGCTGGACTTCACACCCACGGTGCTGATTCTGACACCCGTACTGATGCCGCTGGTGATCAAGGCGGGCATTGACCCCGTTTATTTTGGTGTTCTGTTCATCATGAACAACGCCATCGGTTTGATCACCCCACCGGTGGGTACGGTACTCAACGTTGTGTGCGGTGTGGCCAAAATCAACATGGACACCGCTTTCAAGGGAGTCTTACCCTTCTTGTGGGCGCAACTGGGCGTGCTGGCTTTGTTGATTGCTTTGCCCTCCATCGTCATCGAGCCGATGAAATGGATGCTGAGATGATTTCTTAACCCTGTGTTTTTTTAAAGGAGACATTCATGTTGAAACGCAGAAATCTGGTGACCCTGATCGCGGGCACATTCCTGGTGGTATCGAGCGCCATGGCGCAGTTTGCCGATCGCAACATCAAGTTCACGAACGGCGTGAACGAAGACCACCCAGTGGGCTTAGGTGTCAAGAAAATGCAAGAAGTCTTGGCTGCCAAGACCGGTGGCAAGATGAAGATCACCGCCTTCTGGGGCGGCGCTGCGGGCGGCGACTTGCCTGCCACCCAAGCCTTGCGTGCAGGTACCCAAGAGATGGTGTGTACCTCCAGCTCACCGCTGGTGGGCATCATCAAAGAGCTGGGTGTGTTCGATTTGCCTTTCTTGTTTGCCAATGAAAAAGAAGCTGATGCCGTGCTCGACGGTGCAGCTGGCAGGTACTTCAATGCCAAGCTCGAAGCTGCAGGCTTGGTGAACTTGGCGTATTGGGAAAACGGTTTTCGCAACCTCACAAACAGCAAGCGCCCAGTGACCAAACTGGAAGACTTTGATGGCGTCAAAGTGCGCGTCATGCAAAACAACATCTTCCTGGACACCTTCAAAACTTTGGGCACCAACGCCGTTCCCATGGCATTTGGCGAAGTGTTCACAGCTTTGGAAACCAAGACCATTGACGGTCAGGAAAACCCCTTTGTGACCATTGAAACCTCCAAGTTCAATGAAGTGCAAAAGTACCTGAGTGTGACGCGCCACGCCTACACGCCTTTCCTGGTTCTTTACAGCAAGAAACTGTGGGACCAACTCAACCCCCAAGAGCAGGCTGTGTTGCGTGAAGCCGCCATGGAAGGTCAGAAAGTGCAACGCGCTGCCAACCGCGCTTTGAATGAAAAATCATTGGCGAGCCTGAAGACCAAGGGCATGCAGGTCAACGAAGTCAACTCTGCAGAGCAAAACCGCATTCGTGCCAAAGTTGCTTCGGTTTACGACAAGCACAAGGACTCGATCGGAGCCGACGCCATCAAGGTGGTGCAAGATGAATTGAGAAAAGCACGCGGTGGTTGATCCCTCGCGCTCAGCCTTTTGCTGAGCCACCCAGCTCCACAGCCGCACGCTGTGGGGCTTTTTTAACGACTGAAATGGGTGCTGCCATGAAAATCACACAACTCGAAACTATCCGCTTGGGTGAATTTCCCAACATCATCTGGGTGCGTCTGCACACTGACGAGGGCCTGATGGGCCTGGGTGAAACCTTCATGGGCGCGCAGGCGGTGGAGGCGTATTTGCACGAATGGGTCGCGCCCAAACTGGTGGGCCAGGATCCACTGGCCATCGAGTCACGCCAGCGCGACATCACGGGCTATCTGGGTTGGCGTGGGTCCGGTGTTGAGACTCGCGGAAATTCGGCGGTGGACATCGCGCTGTGGGACATTTTTGGCAAAGCCGCTGGCATGCCGTTGTACACCGCTTTGGGCGGCAAAAGCCGCGACGAAATTCGCGTCTACAACACCTGCGCGGGCTACCAATACATCCGCAGCAACGTGAACCAGACCAGCAGTAACTGGGGCTTGGGGCAGGGCGCCGGGCCTTACGAAGACCTGCAAGGCTTTTTGCACCGCGCCGACGAGGTGGCCGAGTCGCTTTTGAGCGAAGGCATCACGGGCATGAAGATTTGGCCCTTTGATGTGGCTGCTGAAAAGTCGCACGGACAATACATCAGCCCGCAAGACCTGAACACCGCGTTGGAGCCGTTTCGAAAAATACGCAATGCTGTGGGCGACAAGATGGACATCATGGTCGAGTTCCACAGCCTGTGGCGCTTGCCCATGGCGCAAAAGATTTCACGTGCCCTGCAAGAGTTCGACACCTTCTGGCACGAGGACGCGATTCGCATGGACAGCCTCGATTTGCTCAAGCAGTATGCGGTGGACTGCAAGGCGTTGATTTGTGCGAGCGAAACGCTGAGTTACAAATGGGGTTTCAAGGATTATTTGCAAACTGGCGTAGCAGGCGTCGTCATGCTCGATTTGAGCTGGTGCGGAGGCCTGACAGAGGCACGCAAAATCGCTGCCATGGCCGACGCCTGGCAGCTGCCTGTGGCCCCGCACGACTGCACAGGGCCGGTGGTGTGGGCTGCGTCCACGCACTTGTCGTTGCACGCGCCCAATGCGCTGATCCAGGAAAGCGTGCGTGCCTTTTATTCTGGCTGGTACAAGGAGCTGGTGACCGAATTGCCGCAAGTGAAGAACGGCATGATCAGCCTGAACGACAAGCCAGGTTTGGGGCTGGAGTTGCTGCCCGATCTGCACCAACGTGCCGATGCCGTGGTTCGGGTCAGCCGCTGACCACGAATTACCATACTGGGCAAAGACCCTAGGCCCAATGCGTTTGGGCCTAGAGCGTTCACAATGTTATGCGGCACAAATCAAAAAAAATCACAACAATGTGGTTAAATCCTGTGTGTCAATAAATGTGCAACTGGTAATCTAGGTTCAGCAAGCCTTGGGCTGTGAAATCATTTCCTTTTCAAGTCTTTTTGCTTTTTAAATGCTTGTTTTTAAGCGCCTAAATTCTTTGACTTGATGCCATCAGCCACACCCCAAAAAATGCTCAAAAAAGCCAACGAACATCAAAACTCAAGCGGTGCGCCAGTTGAGAAAAAAGCAAAGCAAAAGACGCCTGGTGCCCATGTTGCAACTTCCAAGTCAGTCACCAAACCACGTTCGCGTCCATCTGGTTTAAAACTCTCCCCCAACACGGCCATGAAAGAGCAGGCTCTTTACGGTGATGACATAGGTCGACGTATCCGAAATTTACGGCACATCAAAGGTTTGACACTTAAGGACCTGGCGGAGCGTACGCTTTGTTCTGAGAGCATGCTCTCCAAAGTGGAAAACGGCAAAGCCCAGTTATCTCTGACCTTACTGCACCGGATTGTTCACAGCTTGGATATCACCATCACCGCCTTGTTCAGCGAATCACGAGCCGATCATGGCGTGGTCACGCGCGCCAAGGATCGCTCCACATTTCGCATTGATGCCAATGGCTCTCGACTGGAACGGCTCATCCCTGCTAATTTGGGCCATTTACTGGAAGGCAATTTGCACATACTTGAGCCCGGTGGTGGCAGTGATGGTGTCCTGACCCATGAAGGAGAAGAAGTGGGCTATGTGCTGAGCGGTGTGTTTGAATTGACTGTCAGCGGCGTGCAGTATTTACTTCACTCGGGCGATTCATTTGTCTACCGTTCCGAAGAGCCTCATTCCTATCGCAATCCTGGAAAACAGACCACGCGTGTGCTCTGGGTAAGTACCCCACCCACTTTCTAATTTGCCGTTGCTTCTAGCAAGTAATCAGCAAAGATCAGCTCAACAAACTCTGAATCTTTTGAGCCAGTGACAAGAGTTGCCGATCACTAAAGCGGCGACTCAGCAAAGATAAACCCACAGCTTTGCCGTCAAGAACGGCCAGTGGCATGGTGATCTGCGGCGAACCTGCCAAGGAAGCGATGCACAACAAACTCATTGCATTGGTACGATCTTCAGCGCTGCTGGCATGGCCTTTTTGCGGGGCCAAGTAGGAGACTGTTGGCATGCAAATGACCGCCCCCTCTAAATAGGCGCTCACCCGATTGGCATTTTTAAGGGTATCGATTCGAGCAGCTTTTGCCTGCTCATCATCGATTGTGGATGCCCACTCAAACCGCTCCTTGATACCCGGACCAAAATGAGGATTTTGGCTGCGAATCCAGGCGCCATGCACTGACCAGGCTTCATGGCCTTGTACAAAGCGGAAAGCTTCTTGCCATTCAATCAATTGAGCTTGGGAAAGCTTGTCATTGACCACACCATTGAACAAGCTTGCGATTCGATCAGTGATTGGTTTCAATACTGCATCAAAACCAGGATGAACAAGCCGCCAGATATCCTCAGGGAAAGCCAGCTTCAAATGAGCTAACTCACTGGCATTTTGATCAGGCGGCAAAAGGGCTGAGCCCACGCGAAAAAAAGGATCAAATGATTTGGACATCCAGCCTGGCGTATCAAAACTGGGCGAAAGCGGAACCAGGCCCTTGATGGGTAAGACGCCATGAGAAGGTCTGAATCCCCAAAGACCACAAAAGCTTGCAGGCAAGCGGATCGAGCCAGCTGTGTCGGTTCCGATCGAAAAATCACAAAGTCCTGCACCTGCGGCAGCGGCTGCACCAGAGCTTGATCCACCGGGTATGCAATCCGGGTTGTGCGGGTTCATTGGCGTTCCGTAGTGCGCATTTTCGCCCACCAAACTGTAAGCCAACTCTTCTGTGATGGTTTTACCGACGAAGCCGGCGCCTGCATTGAAAAGCGTCTGAACCAGATCAGCATGTTGTAGCGGCACTGCGTGAGATGAGCGCCAATCAGGGTTGCCAGCGCCTGTAGGGTGTCCTGCGATGTCAAATAAATCCTTGACTGACATGGTCAAGCCAGCCAATGACCCATTTGCTTGCTCTTGGATTAAAAATTTTTCACCAGGAACAAAAGCGTTCCATTTGTCATCTATCACATTCTCTCCCTAGTTCAGTGCGTTTTCGACTCTTTGACTTAAGCCTTGATCTTGAAGAGCTTCATGGCATTGCCGCCCTTGATGAAAGTTCGATCTTTTTCACTCAAGTGGCGGACGCTTTCGATCAACTTGATTGGATGGTCTTCACCCATGTCAAAAGGGTAATCGGTTCCTAGAAGAATGCGCTGGGCACCATAACGGTCAACGAGATTGCCCAAAATTTGTGAATCGTGGGTGATGCTGTCAAAGTAAATTTTTTCCAAGTAACTGGAGGGCTTTTTTTGGATGACCGTGCGAGCATCTGCACGGGCCTTCCAGGCATGGTCCATTCGCGCCCAATAGCTCGCAATGTAGCCACCGCCGTGTGAGGCCAAAATTTTCAACTTAGGATACCGCGCCAGTACGCCATCAAAAATAAGATGCCCCAAAGCCAAACTTGTTTCAAGAGGATTGCCCATGACGTTGTTGAAGTAATGCTCAACAAAACGCTGACCTTCGGAAAACCCCATGGGATGTAAAAAAAGAACGATCCCCATGCTCTCGGCTTTTGCAAAAAACTTTTCCAGCTTCAATTCGGGATCAGTCAAATTTTTGCCATTCACATTGGTGCAGATTTCAACGCCGCGCAGTCCCAGAACGTTAACGGCATACTCCAACTCTTGGATAGCCAATTCAACATCTTGCAGGGGAATCGTGCCCATCCCTACAAAACGATCAGGTCGTTGCTCAACAACCATCGCAATACTCTCATTGATGTCACGAGATATGCGGGCACCGAGTTGAGGCTCGGTAAAGTAAAAGTATTGAATGGGTGCTGGCGAGATCACTTGGAGATCGATCCCCATCTTGTCCATGTCCTTGATCCTGACCTCTACTTGGTTGAACTTAGCCCCGCGTTCCTGAATCTGCTTCATGTTCACTTGTCGCGACAATTCCGTTGCGTAAACAGCGGTGGCATCGTGCTTGGCAGGGTGTAAATGCGCATATTTAGCACCCACAACTGGACTGAGGTAATGGCAATGCACATCTACCACCTTCGCGGGGGAGATTCGTTTGAGCACCTTGCTGGGCAAGGGTTTAGAAGAAGGCGACCGCTTGGATGCCGCTGCTGAAGCAGCTGTCTGTCTGGGTAAGGAAAACATCCCCGCTGCCCCATCGCTGGGTGAATGGCGGTGAGAGGTGTTTTGACAAGAAGAAGAGCAGGTATAAAACATAGTTCAAACAAACTTTCAAAGAAAAATTAACATTTGACATGCCGTCGAATCGAAATCCATTGGCGTATTGAAACAGGTATGGAAATTTAGACTGCGCTTCCTCTATTGAGACGTCAGAATCATTTGGGTCAGACGCGCCGGTGTCAAGGGCAAATGTCTGGCTCGAATGCCAATTGCTCTGTACAAGGCATTCCCAATAGCAGCGGCAACCGGGCCTGCTGCCACTTCTCCGCTGCCCAAGCTCAGGCAATCCGGACGATCAATCACATGGACTTCGACCTCTGGAGTTTCACTGAAAGAGATGATGGGATATTCAGCCCATGTCCGCGAAGTGATGCCCTCTGAGTCCCAAGTCACTTGCTCTTTGAGCGTCCAACTTAAAGACTGAACGATACCACCCTCAATTTGATTGATCAAACCATCTGGATTGACTACAAGGCCGACATCGACAACAGCCCAAATTTTTTCAACGGTGATTTTTTCGTCAACACGAATCAGCGCTGCCACCGCACAATAGCCTGACAGGTTTTTGTAACGGCCAAATCCCAAGCCCAAACCATGCAAACCGTCTGCTTCACCTTGATGGCCCCACCCACAGACTGCTCCCAGCTTTGTAAGAACTGCCACCGCACGTGAATCGCTCAGATGCTGCAAACGAAAGTCCAAGGCGTCCACGGACGCTTTTTCTGCCATTTCATCCATGAATGATTCAATGGCAAACAAATTGACATACGAGCCCAAACTGCGCAAAGCCGAAGTGCGCAGGGTCGAGTCAGGAATGAAGCCATAGTCGACTTGTTGGTGAGCAAAGTCATAGAAGGCAACCGCATTGCGATGCCCGCCACCCGCAGGCAAAGGCAAATCGGAAGGGGTCGGCTTGTCCGATCCTCCTTCCACCTGCCATGCACCCAATAGATTGACACCTGCGCCTCCTGGGCGCGTCAGATGCGAATGACTCCATACCGAAAGATGCCATTCGGAAATTCGTCCTGCTGAATCAACACCTGCGCGTATGTTGACCAGACTGGGTGCGCCCAAGGGAGATGCCGTCATTTCATCTTCACGCATCCACAACATGCGAATAGGCACACCCAACTTGAAGGATATAAATGCCGCGTCGAATGCGACGTCGTCAGCACCATTGTGACCGTAACAGCCCGAACCGTGCATATGAAATACCTGAACCGCATCCAGCGTCAGATGGAATGCTTTGGCCAAATCGGAACGCAACGGAAAAACACCCTGCGTATGCGACCAAACTTTCATTTGCCCACTGACCCACTGTGCCAATGCACAGGATGGACCGATCGATCCGTGGGCAATGTAGGGCCTTGAATAGCGAGCCTCATGCGACAGACTCACCGCCTGTCGCTCACCCGTCTGATGAACGGTTTTTGATTCGCCTGCCAAACTCGTCAGCAGGGCTTCCGTCTCTGAAGCGATGGGTAGCGGACTTTTCAATGAGAACCGAACAAAAGCGCGAGCTTTGTCTGTTGCTTTGACCAATTCATCTTCCTTGGGGCCCACTACCGCCAAAAAGTCCTTTGAATGAATCACATGTTGGATCCCAGCAAGACGGCCAATGGCTGGCAGATCCACAAAATCAATGGTCGACTCACCTATAGGTCCACGAATCATTCTGGCATGTAACATACCGGGCAAACTGAAATCGTGGATAAAGCCTGCGCCAGACAACTTCTGAACAAAGTCTGGCCTTTTGACACTTTGACCGACCCATCTGCTAGGCGCTGTTTGCATTGATGGACTGATCGGCTGCATCAAATTAACCCGGTGCAGCAAGGACCAATAGGTACAGGACTTGTCCGACCCTTTGCTTGAGAAAATTCCCCGCTCAAGTTCGATGAGATCTGGTGCGACACCCAACTCATCGGCTGCAGATTGATAAAAAATTTGACGTGCAAACAAGCATGCCATGCGCACCGCATGACCCCCTTGATCGATGGACTGACTGCCTGCTGTGTGGCCCTCATCAGGGCCATGCAGCGTATTTCCACCCTCGAATTGAAGCTGATCTGGATCAACTCCCAATGCATCACAGGCGATTTGTTGAAGCGCGATCTCAACACCTTGGCCCAATTCGACTTTACCGGAATGCAAGGTGATGGTATGTTGCGTTTCAAACGACAACCATTGATGAAGGACAGGATTTTTCACGATCCCCATTGGCAACGAGATCTGCATCATCTCGGGCCTTCTAACAACAGGTTTGATTGATAAAGGCACCTCATCAAGCACAATCCAAATCTTGTGGCGCCAAGGCAGCCAAGCGCTTTTTTGCCAGATCAACCGCCCTGAGAATTCTTGTATGCGTTCCGCAACGGCATAAATGGCGATCTAGTACGCTGAGAATCTTGTCGCGATCAGGCGCAAGGTTTTGTCGAAACATCAGTACCAAAGAGACCAGGATGCCATTAATGCAATAGCCGCACTGCGCCGCCTGTACATCGATGAATGACTGATACACCTCAGAACCTATTTTGCCAGAGATCAAATAGTCGACGGTTTCTACGCTTTGATTCTCAACAGCCCCCAAAGGGGTGTCACACGACTGAACCGCCATTCCATTCAAACCAACAGTGCATGAGCCACAGTGACCACTCCCACAACCAAAGCGCACACTTTGACAATCAAGTTGCTGCCGTAAAACATAGAGCAGCGGCGTCTGTTCAATGACCTCGACCGTTTTCCATTCACCATTGAAATGTATTTTGGTCAAGGAATCAAACTCGATAAGTCAAGACGTCGCAAGTCATTTGTTGCCAGGTGCTCAGTGGGAAAAGATGGCAGTTTCGATGCATTCAATCCTCCGAGGTGGCTTTGAATGACGCATGGGGCATAGATTTCAGAATACGGTGAATGACAGAACTATCACTGTCACCATAACCAGCCTGATATGCCAAGTCGTAAAGGGCACGAGCTTGATCAAATACCGGAGACGGTGCGCCTGAATCCGCAACAAATTGAGAGATGATGCCCATGTCTTTTTGCCATAGGTGCATCGACATCATGGGCGAATAATCAGCCGTCACCATGCGAGGGCCTCTGATTTGCCACATCTTGGATTGCCCCGCGCTGTCGCCAATGGCGGCGAGTACAAGTTCCAGATCTAAGTTGGCCCTCTCCGCCAATACCAAGGCTTCAGCAGTTGCTGCGTTGTGAACAGCCACCAAATAATTAGCAATCATTTTCAGCTTCATGCCATTGCCAAAGGCGCCTAGATAAAACTGATTTCGGGAAAAGCCTTGCAAGACAAGCCTGACCTTTTTGAAGGCGGCGATTTGACCACTTCCGTACACCACCAAGTCTTTCGTTTTCGCCTGTGATCCGGTCCCCGATAAAGGACAGTCGAGCATCACCATTTGGGCTGGAATCAGCAGGCGCTTTGCAGCTATTTTTTCCTTGATCTGCAAGGTGCTTGTTTCGATCACTGTCAGTTTTCGAACTTGCGATTCTGCTAGCAAACCACACACCGTCATCAGCGCTTGTGCCGATGGCAAAGACGTGATCAGCACATCAACGTATCCTGCCAGCTCTTGAACAGAACGACAAACGGATCCGTTGGCCTGCTTGAATAATTTTTTACGTTTGGCGTCGATGTCGTAGCCATACACCGTAAAACCTGACCGACTCAAGTTCTGAGCCATGGCAAGACCCATCACACCTAATCCAATTACGCCAACTGTTGTCATGCGGGACAAAGTATCCATTCATTTGAGGGGGTCAAGACATGTACGATGCCGGCACAGCCTGATGCCACTGGGTCATGGTCTGAAATGCATGACCCATCTTTAACAACTTGCCTTCGTCAAACGCCCGGCCAACCAACTGAAACGCCACGGGCATCGCATTCACAAATCCTGCAGGAACACTCAGTGCAGGCAGTCCCAAATAATTGATGGCACGGTTGCAATGCGTGATGGTGGCAATTTTTTTGGAGATGACACTCCAGTCACCCTGAGTGGTTTCAGCGATGCTGGGAACCTGGACCGGTATCGTGGGAAGCAAAGCACAATCGGCATCACCCATCGTCATGCCCACCCACTTGAGCGCACATTCCCTCCTCGCGCTGATGGCTTCGTAGTAATCAATACCTGTGAAATCAAAGCCAGGCATGAAACGCGCAAGAACTTGCTCCGCGTAATCTTGACGCCGTGTCTCAATCCAGTGCTTGTGGAGAGATGCAGCCTCCACCGTCAGCACAATCGACATCAAACGGTTGATGTCTGTCATGTTCGGAGGTTCAGTCCGAATGATGGCAGCTCCCAAGCTTGTGAAAACACGTTCAGCCTCTACGATACAACTTGCTACGCCAGCATCAAGGTGCTCGCGGTAATAGCCTCCAGGTACGGCTATTTTCATGCCACGTAAGTCGCCTTCCAACATGCTCTCGTAATCTGGAACAGCCTCTAGACTACTTGAATTGTCCAAGGGATCATGTCCTGCCACAACCGTCAATAAACGAGCACAATCGCGTGCGCTTCTGGCCAATGGGCCAACGCAGTCTAGTGATTTAGACAAGGGCATGACCCCAAACGAGCTTACCCTAGACCAGGTTGGTTTTAGGCCAGTGACGCCGCACATTGCCGACGGATGACGAATCGATCCTCCTGTATCGGTGCCCAAAGAGGCGTAAGTTAATCTGGCTGCTACTGCTGCACCAGAACCACTCGAAGATCCTCCGGGGCAAGCATCCGTATTCCAGGGATTTCTCACGTGGCCATAATGCAAATTAAAACCTGTAGGACTCATGGCAAATTCTGCCATGTGCAAAAGGCCAAGATCAATGGCTCCGGCTTTGTCCAAGCGTGTCAAAGCTGTTGAGGTCTCTTGCGGGATGAAGTCTTTCGTGATGATAGAACCATCATTGGTTTTTCGACCTTGCCTGTAAAACAACTCCTTGTGCGCCATAGGTACGCCATGCAAAAGACCTAAAGCTTGCCCTTTGGATCTGAGAACATCGGCCCTGCGTGCAGCATCCAATGCTGCGTCTACCTGCAGAGAAGCTACGCAATTCAATTTTGAACCCAGCGTCTGCAAACGGTCTAAAGAAACTTTCGTCAATCTTTCCGAGCTGACCTCGCCTCGTGCAATTGCGCTGGCCGCATCACACACACCCAAATTCGCGAATTGATCTGTCATAGCTTTCTAGTTCGAGGTTTACCGAACACCGAGGAACCGCTGCATGGTGTCACGGTCATTCATCAACTCATTGGGAAGGCAGTGATGAACAATTTCGCCCGTCTCCATCAGGTAGACCTCATTGGCCACTGACAAGGCGCTGTAGAGATTCTGTTCAACCAATAAGATCCCCAAACCGGCTTTACCCAACTCGGCGACGATTTCTTCCAAGTGTTGAACCATGACAGGCGCCAAGCCTTCGGTGGGCTCATCCATCAACAACATTTCAGGATCAGTCATCAGGGCTCTGGCTACCGCCAACATTTGTCGCTCTCCACCGGAGAGCTGGTTGCCCAAGTTGTTCTTGCGCTCTTCAAGACGAGGAAACAGCTCGTACATCCTCTTCATGGTCCATTTGCTGTCAGGATTTTGAGAGGCAAAAACCGTCAAGTGTTCGGTGACGGTCAGCGATGCAAAAAGGCGCCTTCCTTGCGGAACAAATCCTATGCGCTTAGATGCGATCACATGCGGGCTTAGACCCACCAGTTCGTGCCCATCGTATTTGACACTGCCTTTGCTAATCCGTGGGGGATTCAAGCCCATGATTGAACGGATCAGCGTGGTCTTCCCCATGCCGTTACGCCCTAACAAAGCGACAACCTTGCCTTTCGACACCTTCATGTTGACGCCGCGCAAAATGTGGGCGTCACCGTAGTAACTGTGCAGATCATTAATTTCAAGCATGGCGCGGCTTTCCCAAGTAAACCTCTTGGACCTTTTCATCGACACGTATCTCGTCAGGTGTACCGCCTGTGAGCACTTGCCCGAAATGCAGGCACGTGACGTAGTCAACCAAACCCAAGGCAAGGTCCATATCGTGTTCAATCAAAATAAGTGTGAGATCTCTTGGCAGGGCGTTGATGACATCGGCCATTTTGACCCGCTCTGCAGGCGACAACCCGGCAGCTGGCTCATCTAGCAGCAGCAATTTAGGTTTCTGAACCAGTGCCATGGCCATTTCCAGTTGTCGCTGTTCACCGTAAGACAAGGTTTTGACCTCCGTTTTACGCTGCTCAATCAACTGCGAATTTTCAAGTGCCAACTCAATGGCTTCTTTTTCTGCAGGATTTGGCTGACCGCTGCCAAATAAAGAAAATTTTCGACTTGAAAGCCCGCAAACTGCCAAGCGAATATTTTCCTGGACAGACAACTGTGGAAACAAATTTGTGATCTGAAATGTTCGCGAAATTCCCAGACTTGCCCGTTTGTTGGTCGTGAAACGCGTCATGTCAACACCATCAAAGTGAACGTCTCCACTAGAAATGGGAACCACCCCAGCAATGGCATTGAACAATGTGGTTTTACCGGCACCATTGGGGCCAATAATGGCCCGCCTCTGGCCTGCGGGTACCGACAAGGTCACCCCGTCCACCGCCCGTAACGCACCAAAGGTGACACTGACGTTTCGAAGAGAAAGAATGGAATTCGTCACAAAGATATCCCTGAATGGCCAGTGCGCCTGATAACTAACTCAGACACACTGGCTGGCTTGCTTCAATGGTTTTAGATCAAACGATCAGGACTTCTTGATCCCTTGGAAATCACGACTGTAAGAGGGTTGCTTCATGTAAACCTCAGGGTCGTACTTTCCAAACTGCGAAACGCCTGGATAAACTTCGATTGGAACGTTCCAGTACTTGCCATCAGGCCGCACTTTTGTCTCACGAATAAATACGTCGTAGACTGGATTGCCATACTTGTCTAATTTGACAGGACGGCCCAATGGGGAATTGGTCAATTCGGTCGACTTAACTGCATTGAGGAATGCCGTCTTGTCCTCTACCCTGCCGTTGATTTTCTTGATCGCTTCGGCAATCCACATTGCGCCCGAATAGTGAGAAAAGCCATAAATAGAGGGCAATTTAGCAAAAGCCTCGTTGTATTCGGCAACGAATTTCTTGGTCGCAGCAATGTCAGAGCCTTCAGCAAAGTGGGCTGAAGAAATGATGCCCCCCGCCTCGGCACCAAGTGTGCGAATGACCGACTGATCCGTCAAATTCATGGCGCCGAACATGGGTAACTTACCCTGCAGGCCAAAGTTCTGATACTGCTTGATAAAGCGGTTGGCATCGGCACCCGTTTCCATCACAAAGACAGCATCGGCGCCGGCATTTCTGATTTGCGCCAAGTAGGGGCTGAAGTCTGCCGTGTTGATGGGATGCCAGAACTGCTGAATGACCTGACCTCCCAATTCGGAGAATGTCTGGCAAAAGCCACCGCATTGCTCATGTCCGAATGTGTAGTCTTGCGAAATCGTCACGATCTTGCGAACTTTCTTGACGTTGTAGGCATACTCTGCCAAGGGGCGTGGCATCTGACTTGCAGAGTACCCAGCCACACGAACAATGTTGGGTACCGCTTTACGCTGCGTCAAATCGTCTGCAGCTACAACTGGAATGAAATAAGGTGTTCCGCTAGAGCGGGCATATTCCGAGATGGCCAGACCCGTGTTGGCCAGCACGCTACCCATCAGGAAGTGCACATTTCGCTGCTCAACCAGTCGACGTGATTTTTGCAAGGCCATGTCTGGGTTGGAGCCATCGTCTTCAATCACGATCTCGACCTGACGTCCTGCCAAGGTCAAACCATTTTGCTTCCAATACAACTCAAAGCCCTCTACCAGTTCTTTGCCGCCAGCAGCCAAAACCCCGGTAAGAGGCGACAACAAACCAATGCGAATAGGCCCTGTTTGGGCTTGCGCAGTATTAAGCCATGGTGCAGCGCCTGCAGCCACAGTCAAACCGACGGATTTAACAAAATTTCTACGTTCCATGATGCACTCCTGATTAGTAAATAAACAAAGGGAAAACAACGACGACTAACTCACTTCTTCTCAAATGATTTAATGAAAATACGGGCAGCGCCAAGGAATCCGGTTGGGGCAAAGATCATCGTGAAGATGAACATAAATCCCAGTACCATCAACCAGCGCTCGGTGTACAAACTGACAAAATTTTCCAGAGAAATGACCAGAATGGCCCCAATGATGGCGCCGAATAAAGTACCCACGCCTCCCACAATGGCCATTAACAAGCCTTCTACGGACTGAGCCAAAGCCACGGTGGAAGGACTGACAAAGCTGTTGAAGAAGGCGTACAAAGCTCCCGCAACGCCCGCAAAGAATCCGGACACGACAAAGCCGATGAACAAGTGCAACGGAACGTTGTATCCCAATGTTCGCATGCGTGACTCACTGTCTCGAATCCCCTTCAAGGTCAGGCCAAAGGGTGAATTGACAAACTTCCACATGCAAAGCGTGACCACGGCAAAGCAGGCTGCAACAAAGTAGTAAAGATTTTTTTTATTGAGCAACCACTCGGGTGCAACACTGCCTCGAATGCCGTTTTCACCGCCAGTCACAGAAGTCCAGCGGAGACACACACCCCACACAATCATGCCCAGCGCCAAGGTCAGCAAAATAAAATACACGCCCGATGTTCTGATCGCCAACGCGGCAAAGATCATCGAAATTAGCATAGCAGCCAATATGCCTAATAAAGCGCCCAACCAGACTGAGCCACCAACCACCGTGACGTAGTGCAGGACCACGTAAGTGGCCACACCAAAGATGGCACCGTGGCACAAGGAAGTTCTTCCAGTGAATCCCGCCATGATGTCTACCGACATCGCCAGTATGGAAAAAATGAGTATTTCGGTAGCAATGCTGGTTTTATATCCGGGCAACAGCGTGGGAATAAGTGCCAAGACAATCAAGGCCAGGATGACATAGACCGTTTGTTTTTTGTTGACCAACATTTAGGCCACCTTTCCAAAAAGACCCAAGGGCCTGAATGCCAAAAGAATGGCCATGGGGCCAAAAATGACGAAATAAGCCAATTCTGGAAACCAGACTTGTCCGAAGGTAGACAGCATGCCCACCAACAAACTTCCAACCGCAGCGCCAATCAAGCTGCCACGTCCGCCAATGATCACAACCGCCAGGCTATAGACCAGAATTTCGGAGTCGGCCGTAGGATACAGCGTCAAAAATGCACCTCCCATCACACCGCCCAATCCGGCAAGGGCAGAACCCAGCATGAAGGTGTAGATGAACACCCGTCGAATGTCCACACCCATGGCAGAGACGGTTTCTGCATCGTCCACGCCTGCTCGGATCAAGGCACCGAGTCGAGTTTTGGTGATCAAGAGACTGAGTGAGATGAAAATCACGACGCCGACTAAGAGTACAAACAATCGGTAAATGGGATAGGTCATGTTTCCAAATTCTGCAGGGCCATCAAGGAAGGCGGGCACCTGAATGCTGAAGGTATCACCACCCCACAAAACCAAAGACAGATCGTTGAGCACAAAGGCTACACCCAGTGTCAGTAGCACCTGTCTGAGTTCAACTCCGCGCACAAACCTCAGCAGACCAAAGTCAATGATGAAGCCTGTCAGTGCAATACCGATTGCAGCACCAATTGCCCCCAAAAAGAAATTGCCCGTGAAGTTGGCTACGGTCAAGCCTAAATAGCCGCCAAAAAGATAAAGGGCACCATGCGCCAAATTCACAATTCGCATGAGTCCAAAAATCAGTGTGAACCCACTGGCGACAACGAACAGCAAAGCTGCAAAGGTTGCCCCATTGAGGAGTTGAAATATCGTCATTGACACAGCAGATTCATCCTTTAAATTAAGACTTTCGTCACTTTAAAACCACCACTGAACCTCAGCAATTAGCGTTTACGCAAAGCACAAAAATTCTCTTTTGATTGACCGTATTCATACTGCTAAACCTGCGACCCATACCAGTCAAGAATCTGCTCGCCCGTCCAGAACAAAACATCTTTGCGCTGACGAATTTCCGTCAACAATTGCTTGTAGTATTTGAGCCTGTGCGGCGCACCCATGATGTAAGGATGAACCACCAAGGCCATCACGCGGGCAGAATCGACTGAGTCTTCGTAAATTTGCTCAAATTGATCGATGCCACGTCTGTAGTATTCAGAGGCAGTATGGTGCTGAATCAGCATCATCGCCACGTCGTTGCACTCTTGCGTGTACGGCACATTGACAATAGGTTGATGGCGCGTTTTCAAGACAACAGGCTGGTCATCGAGTACCCAATCACAGACGTACTCATATCCATTCTCAGATAACAAATCCGGCGTATGCCAGGTTTCAGTCAAGCCAGGACCCAACCAACCGCGCGGACGTTTTCCAGTGAATGCCCTGATCGCCTCGGTTGTTTTGGCAATGTCTTCCTGCTCGTTTTCAACCTTCTGCATATTTCTCTGGGTATACCCATGGCCCATGAATTCCCATGCCCTGTCTAGCGCGGCCTGAGAAATAGGTTCATAGGCTTTGATGGCGGAACCATTGATAGCAAGCACTGCCTTGATGTCGAGTTCATCCAGTACCTTTAACATCCGCCAGAAACCAACCCTGTTACCGTATTCATGCCACGCCCAGTTGGGAATATCCGGCATTGGAGAGCCACCTGCCGGGGGTGTCAGTACCGTTCTAGGCATCGTTTGATCGATGTCCCACTCTTCAATGTTCACGATATTCCAGACCACCATGCGTGCTCCACCTGGCAGCTTTAACGGCTTTCGAGCATTGATCGGAGAGTACTTGATTCTTTCCAGAGGCTTCATGTGATCAGGTCCTTGTACCAATAGTGATTTCCAGATCGATTAATCCATCAACCGTACCTCGGAGAATGTCGCCGGTTAGAACGGGCGCAACACCTGCCGGTGTTCCAGAGTAGATTAGATCGCCCTCCACCAAATCATACAAATGAGACAGGTTACTCACAATCTCGGGCACATTCCAGATCATTTTTTCAATCAGTGAATCCTGTTTAACTTGTCCATTGACCGACACTGCAATTCGCCCATGGTCGATGTGCCCAACATCGGCAACCGTGCGCAAGTTTCCACAAGGTGCACAAGCATCGAAACTTTTGCCAATTTCCCATGGCAAACCATTTTTTCCAGATTCACGTTGGCGATCACGTCGTGTCATATCAAAGCCCACCGCGTACCCAAAAATATGATCCAGCGCCTTTTCTTTACTGATAGCTCTACCAGACTTACCAATGGCTACGACCAACTCGACTTCAAACTGGAAGTCATTCGTTTGGGGTGGATAGGGAACCAACTGACCGTTGAGAACAAGTGCGTCACGCGGCTTCTGAAAGAAGAACGGCGGATCACGCTCATCCGCCTCCTTCATTTCGCGAATATGCTCCAGATAATTACGCCCCACACAATATATTCTTCTGACTGGAAAAAATGTGCCAGTCCCTGCAACCGGAACTGCAACGACTTCTGGCACTTGAACTGCGAAGTTCATCACTTGGCTGTCTTTCTGGCGGTTTGATACCAGTCGAGAATTTGCTCACCATTCCAATGCATGACACCCGTGTGTTTGGCCATGTGCTGATAGACCTCTTCGAGGTATTTGATGCGGAAAGGCTGCCCGGAAATGTAAGGGTGGATGGCAATCGCCATCACGCGAGGGCGATCTGAGCCTTCCTCGTATAGGCGATCAAAAGTATCGATGCACTTTTGCGTCCAGTAAGAAGCCTCATGGTGCTGAACAGCCATCATCGGAATATCATTGTTTTCAACGGTATAAGGAATGGTAATGAGCGGGCCATTTTCGGTTTGGATCTCTGTCGGCTCTTCGTCGTAAACCCAGTCGCCAATGTATTTGATGCCCGCCGCAGCCAGATGGTCCGGGGTTTCATTGGTTTGGGTCAGGCCGGGGCCAAGCCACCCAACTGGCCGTTTACCAGTGAATTTTTCAATCACGTCCAGAGACCGCTTGATCATTGCTGGCTGATCAGGCTCAAGATGAATAGGTCCTTGTTGGTAACTGTGGCCCATGAATTCCCAACCGGCATCAAGGCAGGCTTGCGCAACTCGGGGGTAGTCTTCGCAAACGCGGGCATTGATGGACAGCGTTGGCTTTATGCCCAACTTTTGGTAAAGGTCGTGAAAGCGCCAGAATCCGACGCGCATGCCGTATTCGTGCCAACTCCAGTTGGGCACATCGGGCAAGAGAACCGCTCCGGTAGGGGCGGGAATGACTTGGCGAGCCATGGGTTTGCTAATGTCCCAAACCTCCAAGTTAACAATGGTCCAAACAATGATCTTCCCGTTGTCGGGTAATTTCATTTTTGGACGATCGACGATAGCACTGTAAGGCGCACGCTCCCTAGGAATCATGGTCATGTCGTCACTCCTTCATTTCTTGACGTAGTTAATTTCCCAACTCTCAACGATTTGACTGCCCGCCTGTTTCAAGATCACAGACATAGGGCATCGCTTGTTCAGGTCTTCACGCAATAGGCGCATTTCCTGCTCGGTCCCGAATGTGGTGGCCTTTACCTTCAATTCAATGGTGGGAAACGGAACGGGTACATCCGCCACTCTGTCTATGCCCCGGTGATCCAGATGGCCCAGCACATCAATTTTGTCAATCTTCAAATCGATCTTCATCTCAATTGCTATGCGACGCGCAATCACGTTGGTGCAACCAATCAAGGCGCCTAGCAAAGTTTCCAAAGGCGTTGGCCCCACATCAGTACCGTGGCGGTAGGGTGGCTCATCAATCACAAAGGAATGGCCGCGGACTCGCACCTCAGTGAGGCTTGCTGTGGGGGCATAACCTTCCAAGGCCACCTTGATCAGTTTATGTTCTTTGACATTCAGCACGCTATTTCCTTTTTCAATGCCTCAAGACTTGGCTTGATGAGTGCTTCCAAACTGTGAAAGTTAAAAATAGCACCTTTTTTTTGCCAAGCCTTGGCGTTTGCCAGGGTGACTGGCAGACCAAAACGCTCCCCATGTTCCTTGATTTTCAAAGCGATGTGGTCTAGCGCTTGCTGAACTTCTGTGATTGTGATGTCACCGCCAAAACCCATGCTGTGTGACAGGTCATAAGGTCCAATGAGGAACAGGTCAAATCCTTTAACAGCCAGAATTTGATCTATGTTTTTAAGCCCCGCCTCGGATTCGATCTGGGGAATGATGATCATGTCCTTCGCCTTACTGCCGCATGCGTAGCTGACAGTCTCCAAAATCAATTGTGCTTCTTGCGCAGTCTCCACTCGAGGAATGACCAAGCCATCAATACCCCGATCAAGATAGCTCACCCAATCCTCTACATAACGAGTCTTGCTGCGAACAACCGCCGCAGCGCCATGGCGTTGTGCAGCCCGCGCCATAGGTCCAACCATGTCAATGCCAATCCCCGCACGCTCGCAATCGATGAACAAGATATCAATGCCAAGTTTGGAAACCAAATCGGCCACATCAAAACCACCAGCAAAAGTGTTGATGGCTAATACAGGCTCATTCGCCTGAATTTTGTTCTTGGCCTGTGAACGAAAGTTCATGGAGATTTTTTCAACTCATTGACAGACATCATTTCCGAACTGGTCATGACAAAACCAAGTGCTGTGCGAATACACAACAATGCCGCATCGTGCAAAGAAGGATCGTCCATGGTATCGACACAGTCACTGGGGACGATCACAGCATAATCCTTAGAACAAGCCGCAGCGACTGTTGAGAGCACACAACTGTTGGTATTGACACCTGTAATGATAAGTGTGTTGATGCCGTGGGCTTTCAAAGTGAAATCTAAATCGGTTCCCACAAAGCAATCGTAGCGTTTTTTTGTGTTGACGATCCAGTCTTTTTTCGGGTCGATCACTTGCGACATCACCGTGCAGCCTGGCGATCCCTGCAAATTGTGGCGCTCAACATTTTTTCGCGTGGCATGAGGATCATCTGCACGCGTTCTCCAAAACGGATTGGACCGAATTTCAGGAACATCTCGGTAAGTCGTTACCAAGTGAATGATCGGCCAATCCTGCTCGCGGCACCAAGCAAACAATTTGGCAGCATTACCCAGCACTCGATCGGCTTGGGCTTGAGTCTTGACAGGCATGGTGGCCACAGAAAGGTCCATATGACCCCGATGCAAATCGATCGCAATGACAGCCGCTTTAACTTTGTCTACACCGAAGTTCATGACGGCCTCAGATCATAGGGTTGTGGGAAGTACTCAACATTTTCTTCTGATCGATGCCAAAACAGTCGGCCAGCCAATCGGCCAGGATTTCCTGACCAATGGTCGGGTTGTCATGCTGGCAATGCTCCGCACCTGTTTCCTCTTCAGACAACAAGCGCAGGGTCACATTCACCCCCTTGGACTTGCCGTAGTCATAGACTTTCTTGGCTTGCGAGACGGTCAGCACATCGTGCCCACCGTGCATGACCAGGAACGGGCATTTCATATGATCAAGATGCCCATCCAGCGTAAACTCCCTCGCCTTTTCCATGGAGGCTTTCATGGTTGGCTTGCCAAAAACCCACTTGATGTGTTCAGCCAGGCCGTGGTCTTCCGATGCATTACCCCAGAGGTCGGTAATGGCCCAAATAGCCCCATGCGCAATGCAAGCTGCAAGGCGCGGCTCGTAACAACCTGCACGTGCAGCGTAATAACCGCCGAGGCTGGAGCCTGCAACAGCGATGCGCTTGGGATCTACGTCATCACGTTTCTCGAGCCAGTCAATGCACCGACCAATCGGCACTTCGGTGTCAACCCTGTTGACCACATTGTGGCGACGCAAAGTACCGCCCTGTCCAGGGCCGTCAATCATCAATACCGAGATGCCGCGCTGGACAGCGCCATGGGCTTGCATGAACCACATTTCGTCCTTGATTGAATCAAGACCGCCCATGCAAATTAATACGGGTTGACGCTTATCTGGGAAAGGCGCACGCACGAAGTAGCCGCAAATAGTGACGCCGTTTTCGTAAGGAATCTCAACAGCCTCACCGGCAGGATTCAAATGCGAAATGAATTTTTTACTGCACGCCTCCATCTTTTCGAATGTTGGCAAGCGTCTCGGGTCATCAGGCTTTAGGAAAAACTCAGCCTGACGGTAGTAGTCTGCAGCCCGTAAGTAGCAATTCATGGCCGTCTTGATGTGACCCAAACGCTCTTCTTCGCAACCACGATTCCAATTGCGATCACCAATGTGCATCCACTCCTTGTGCCAACTTTCCAGATCACCTGGAATCATACGACTGGCTGCTTGGAATACTTCACTGACCGAGCCACCCCCCTCTTGGGTTTCGCCTAAACCGCGCCGAAACTGATACGCCAGCCAAGGGTGCTCTGGCCAATGGTGCCAGCCATAGGGCTCGTAGTGAGGCAGGCGGTTTTCGGTGATTTTCTCAATTAGGTTGTCTTCAGACATGCAGAAAGCTCCATCAATTTTGATTCCAGAAACATTCACTATTTTCAAGTAACTTGAATAACTATACACACCTCAGTAAAAATATCTATGATTTTCTTCCTAGTAAAAACCCTAGACATCAACATGGTCACATGAGAATTACTCACACAAGGATGTTCAGTGCTTCAAGCATCGACACGATGACCCGCTTGAATAAATGGAAATTCGATGGATCAACAGGTTACAAGCAATCTGCAGTGGTATGGCAGTCAATGCGGAAGTTTCAAAAAATTCACGGACCTTGTTTAACTAACGTTTCTACTTTTTAGTATTGTGCAAGGCGGTGTATGGGTAAATCTTAACTGCCTCTAAAGTGTAGCCAGAAACACCCGAGGCCGTTTTAGTTCTGGCCTCCTTGAGTAGGCCCTCCACCCAAATCACATCCATCGACTCCAGTGTTTTTGACAAGTTGAGTTTGGGATGCGGTGTGACCAATACGATTTGATTGGCTGGCGGAGGAGGTGTATGAATGCATGCGCCAAAATATGGCACCAATAAAAACTCTCGCTGTCCGTTTCGGACAGCATCCAGAGGCACTACAAAGCCTGGCATTCGAATTTTTTGATTGATGTATTTGGTTGAAATGGGTGCTTCGTCTAACTTTGAGCGCATGCTGGCCATCAGTTTTTCAGCCTCTTCCGAGCCATCCTTCAAAAAAGCCATGCGACCATAAGTGCCCATTTCTTTTTTCATCTGCTGATACCACTCCTCGTTCAATAAATCGTCCCATGTGATTTTTTGATAACCGGGGGTTTGTGCAAAAGCAGATACGAACAAAAGAAAATGACAAACAACTACGCACAGTTTGGTGACATTGAATTTTAAAAAATTGCTTAACATGGCAGATATATTGCAAGAAGTAGCCATCAGTTAGGTGGATTTAGGCCGTCCGACAAGGACATGCGATAGGCACGCCAAGCAGGCAAGGTGCTGGCCAGTAACGCACAGCACAACAATAAGCCAATGCTATACCAAGCATCAACACCAGGCCAACCATTCTGGGTTTGGATGCCAAAACCCTGCAGCAAATAGTCTTGAAATACAAAGATTAAAAATTGTGCACCCATCACGCCTGCCGCAATGGCTACACCGCATACTAAGAAAGTTTCCCATACAACAGTCATGAAAATTGAAGCCGGCCTAGCACCCAATGAACGGTAGATGGCCAATTCTTTGCGACGCGCTGACAAGCCCACTAAAAGTACCGAAACAACACCTAACAATGAACACACAGCCACCAATGCACCCATCACGATGAGTGCGTTTTCAACGACACGAACAATTTGCCACAGCTCATCCAATGCCACACCAGGCAAGACGGCCATAAGTGGTACCGAAGTCGAGTTGAGTCTCAAGCTTTCAATGGCTTTGCGGGCTGAAAAAACTGTTGCACGAGAATGCAGTCCCACCCAAACCGCTGTTAACTCAGAAGGTTTGAGTTCAGCAACACTTGGCAGATCCTTTTGAAGATCTGGTTTGGCATCAAACGCTGAAGGCCTCAAACCGATGCCCCAACCAATGTGAAGCGCTTCAAAGGCCTCTAAACTTATCAATACCGATCTGTCCAAGGGTGTGCCTGTAGGTTTTAAGATGCCCACCAATTTAAATGGATGGTCCGTATGAACTGTCTCTTCAATCGCTTTGTATCCATGCGTCAATGCAAATGTGTCATTGAGTTTTAATTTTTTAGAATTCGCCACCTCAGAACCAATGACCACTTGCATCAAAGAACCAGGATTGGCCTGCGGATCCTCAAAGGCCTGACCCACTTGAAATGACAAGTCCTTACCAGAAGATTGGTAGTGCTTGAAAAACTCTAGGGAAGTTCCCATGACAGGAAAGCCATCAAACGAGTCACCCAACTGTATGGGTATGGTCCAGGCGACAGCTGGCAATTGATTGATTCGTTGCAAATCTGTGTAAGACATATTTTGGGTAGGCGTACCCAGTTGAAACACACTGTACAAAAGCAAGTCGGTCTGGCTTCCTCGAGGCCCCACCACTAAATCAACGCCACTTAATGCATTAGAAAAGCTCTGCTTGGCATCTGCGCGGATTTGCTGCACACCCAACAAAATAATGACCGATAGGCATACAGACAACGCCACTAAGCTGAGCGAGTACTTTCGAGACCAAGCACTCTTCCAAGCCAAATTAAGCCAAAACATGTTGAGGCTCCTGGGTTGGCATTAAAAATACACGGTCAAATTGGGAAGCGATTCGCATGTCATGACTGACCGTGATCACACTGGTGTTTTGGGCACTGGCTGTTGACAACAACAGATTCAAAAAATCTATTTTGTTGTCTTCATCTAATGCAGAGGTAGGCTCGTCGGCCACAATCAGTGAGGGGCAACCCAAAAGTGCTCTGGCAGCTGCCACTCGTTGCTGCTCGCCAACAGACAAAAGATTGGCCGGCCGCTGACGCAATGCTGGCTCCAAATGAAGTGCGTCACAAAGGCTGTCTACATGTTTCTGAACACAGCCAAAAAGTTGCCTTGATTTCTTGAACCGCCTGTCAAACAGCTTGCTAGGCAATTCAATGTTTTCTTGAACTGTTAAAAATGGCAATAAATTGAACTGCTGAAATATGAGGCCTAGATGCTCGCCTCTGAACCGATCGCGATCGGAAGGCGACAGCTGGTTCATTGTCGTTCCCAAGACCCTACAAGTGCCCTGCTGCGGTACTTGAATGCCTGTGATCAAGCTGAGCAAGCTTGTTTTTCCGCAACCGCTTGGGCCACCAATGAACAAAGTTTCACCTTGCTGCAAAGTCAACTCTGCAATGGCAAACAAGGGCTTGGTTTGTGGAGCCCAAGAAAACTCAATGTTCTCCAACTCAAGTGCGGCAACTGTCATGGTGAAAAAGATGGTTTACTGGAACGCACCGTTGCAGCTTTTTGAGCGCCCTGCGACACCCATTCCAACTTCAACTGGTTTGAACGGACGTGCGACTTGAAAAAGGGAAAACCAAATTTAGTCAACGCTTGAGGGTTGGCACACTTAAATTTGAAAGCATAGTTCAAATCACTGTGCCCTTTGCCTTTGATGCCCTGAAACATGTCTGATTCAGCCTTCACTTCAAGTTGCTGACACTTTGCCTCCACAGGCAATTCAATGAAATAACTTGCGTTTTGCAAAGATCTCTGCAACTGGTTCATGGCATCAGTTTGAGCAGCTGTTTTGGGCAAATGTTCAAAACCAAGCAAGGCTTCCATTGGCATGGTCCACTGGCCTTGCAGGACATCGCCGTTCAAACTAAGTTGGAGCGCACCCTTGCCATGTGAGTGCTGCGCAAATATGGGTAAGGCGAGTAACAGGCTCGATAAGATGGCCAACGATGATTTGAGGGAATGTGTCATGGTGTCTCCGGAAAGGGCCTAGGGCTTTACGATGTGAATGTGACGAACTGTAAACGACGTCTCCAGTATCTACCCTTATTTGGGGTGGACGCACAAGGACTTAGCAGTCCGTGCAATCCGCAGCTTACTTTTTCAAATCATGGGTTTCATTGAGCTGACGTAGCTGGGCTCCAAGCATGCCGAAGCGGATCTATAGCGCTCGTAAGCATCGCGATATGCTGCGCGTGTTGACTGCTGCGGTTCGACCCAGCGCTCGATCGTGTTGAGTCGCCTACTGGCTTGGACCAAGTCGACCGCCTGCCCGGTGGCCACGGCCAGGATCGCAGCCAAGCCCTGAGAAGTAAGTTCATGGTCAACGAAGGGTGCGACTGGAACTCGCAAAACGTCGGCTTTGATTTGCCCTAGAAGTGAACTGCGCGCCAAACCACCTGCCAATCGCACGCTTTGCATTTCAACGCCGCAGCCTCGCATCACGTCAGCAATATGGCCCACTGAGAAAGCCAGACCCTCAAAGACCGCGCGCGCAAAGTCGGCTGAATTGCTGCTCAAGCGAAGTCCAAGCATGGCACCGCTTGCCCAAGGATTCCAAAGAGGTGAACGCTCACCAGATAGGTAAGGCAAAAAAGTCAGTCCGTTGGCGCCTGGAGGCGCCTGGGAAGCAAGCTGCTCAAGCGCTATTGGATCTTCACATAACAGGTTTCGGCACATCCATTCCAAGGAACTACCAGCAGCTGCCGTCGACCCGCGAACTAGATGCTGACCAACAAAGGGGACGCTGTAGATGCGTCGATCTGGATCGTCAATTCTTTGTTGCCACAAGACCCCAAGGGAACTGACTGTGCCAGAGATATCTACAGCTTCCCCAGGCGAGAACAAGCCAGCCCCAAGATAGGCACTCTTGCTATCGAACGCGGCTGAGATCACTCGGACACGGCCAAAGTCGAAGCGTGCAACCAGCTCGGGCCGCATCTCACCGACCTCTTGTCCCACTTTGACAATGCGTCCAAAAGGCGCGTTATCCACGGATAAGGCCTTGCGTACGTTAGCGTCGTAAAGTCGAAGTCCGGTAAAGGCGTTAAGCGTTGACTCTCCGCTTAGCAGGTGATTGAGCCAGCCGGTAGAGTCCAAAAAGTGACTGGTGTGGCGCGCCTTTTCGGGAGTGCGCGCGACCAAGTCTAGCCATTGCGGTAAAGGGTCTGCGGCGTGCACGCGAAGTCCATCGTCGTTTCCCACAGCACGCAGCACCTGAGAAACGCGACTGACTTGACCTGTCGCGCGTCGGTCGGGGTACATCGTGGCAGCTCCCAACGAGCGGCCGTCGGAACCCACCGCCACGTAGCCTGCCAAAGTACCTGCCGCAGCTATCGCTAAGGGCTTAACACCAGCATGTTGCGCTTCTTGTAATCCTTGCAACAGCAGTGACTCCCATTGCTCAGGAGACTGCTCATAAACATCGCCATCGATGTGAGAATCTACGGGCGCCGACCAAGCCCACTGTCTGCTACCAGTATTGTCATAGGCAACCAGACGTAGGCTCTGTGTACCCAGATCAACCGTCAACAGTTCGTCGCCTCGTCTGCGCGAACTCATGACACTAGTTTCCGAAGTTGTTGGGCGCACTGACGCATACCCTGCGCCAAAATGCCGCGGTCAGAACCCATCGATATGACGCTGTATCCAAGAGCCAGATATTCTTGTGCCTGCGCTGCGTCACGTGCCAGCACTCCGGCTGCCTTACCATGCAGAGTTGCAGCTTTTACCACTTGTAAAAGCACGTCGCGAAACTTCGGATCTGAAGGGGTTCCAGCCCCCAATCCCAGCGCAATACCTAGATCAGTGGGCCCGACAAAAAGCACGTCGATACCGTCGACCGCAGCAATCGCCTCAGCCTGCGCCAGCCCTTCGCTTGACTCGATCTGCGCCATTAGCCACAGTCTATCGTTGATGGTGGCGACGTATTTTGTGTAGTCCCGGCCATAGGCACTATTGCGCGTGGAAGTCGCAGCGCCACGTTGTCCAAGCGGAGGCACCCTGGAAAAGTCCACCACTTGCAACGCGGTTCGCGCATCGCGAACATCAGGCACCATCAATCCGTGAACACCAAGATCAAACGCTCGCTTGAAGACCGTAGCGTCAACGGCCCCCACGCGCAAGACAGTTGCAGCGCTACCGCCAGCTGCAGCAGCCTGCAATTGATGTTCCAGTTCGCGCCAATCGCTGACACCATGTTCGTGGTCGATAAGAAGCCAGTCAAAGCCGGCCTGCGCCGCCATCTCGGCGGCGGCGGCATGGCCAAGACTCAGCCAAGTGCCTGTTAGCAAGCGGCCGGTCAGGGCGTCTTTGCGGATAGTAGCGTGCATACTGCGAACTCCTACTTGCCAAATATGGCATCGGGTAATACCGTGCTAACTGATAGCATCAACGCAATCAGTAACAGCAGTCCAAGAAGGATCATATAGAAAGGTGGCACCAGACGCACCTAGCGAAATGAGCAGAGGTAGATGAGTTGTATTAAAGTCTCCTAAGTCGTCCCTGCGGTAGGCGTTTGGCGTTTGGCGATATGTATCTTGCACGCGGTGCTTTAACGCTGGCCTAACTGTTCGTTCGCTTCTGCGTTGAACGGACTAACCTGATGCCTGAGCTTGCGCAGCGGCCACGTCATTGGTAACAAGGAAATTGTCTTATGAACCAAGTCGACTTCATCAACGGTAAAACGCGCGTGTTTGGCATCGTCGGTGATCCTATTGAACAGGTCAGATCTCCCGAAATGGTGACATGGGAATTCCATCAACGACCCTATAACGCTGTGATGATTCCCATTCACATCGCCCAGAGTGATTTCGATCATGTCATCCCAGAAATCATGCAAATTCGCAATCTTGACGGTCTGATTTTTACCATTCCATACAAAGTCAAAGCGCTAGGATTGACCAAGACTCTGGGCCAACAAGCTTCGCTGGTAAGAGCAATCAATGCAATCAAGCGCCAAAGTCATGGCGATTGGTGTGGTGAAATATTTGATGGCCTGGGCTGCGTGGAAGCCTTTAAACGTCGTGGCATCTCACTGACAAACAAACGCATTCAACTGATTGGCCTTGGAGGCGCTGGCTCGGCCATCTGCGTCGCTGTGGCTCATGAAAAACCCAGCCTGATGAGACTGTTCGATTTAAATGAACGCAGGTCTGAACAGATGATGCAGTTGGTCAAGCAAATCAGTCCTCAAACTGTCGTAGACGTGGGCACCCCTCGTTGTGATGACATCGATGTTTTGATGAACGCCTCCCCTGTTGGCATGCTAAGCGACGCAAGGCTGCCATTGGCAGTAGAAACTTTCAACAAGGATTTAGTTGTGTTTGATGCCATCGTGATGCCTGAGATCACACCCCTCATAAAACTTGCGCAAGACTGCGGGTGTGAGGTTGTAAAAGGGCGTGAAATGATGCTTGGGCAAATATCGAAACTTGTAGACTATTTTCTTGCCCCATAAAACGGTGCCTAAAGTTGGCACGGGCGAGGCTTCTAATGTGTTTTACAATTCTGATCATATTTTGCTCACGAAACGATATGAGTGCACGCTAGGTAAGTCCTCTTGAGGACTAATTTTTGGATTTTTTAAATGCATATCGTCCACTCTGTTGCCGAACTTCGCAAACATCTGGCCAGTGCGCAACACCCGGCTTTTGTGCCCACCATGGGTAATCTGCATGCTGGGCACATCGCGCTGATCAACCAAGCCAAGCCACTTGGCGACTGCATCGTAGCCAGTATTTTTGTCAACCGGCTTCAGTTCTTACCGCATGAAGACTTTGACAGTTACCCACGCACCTGGGAAAACGACTGCGCTCAACTGAAAGCCGCCGGCTGCGATGTTCTGTTTGCACCGCGCGAAAACGATCTGTATCCCGAGCCCCAGGTCGTCAAAGTCCATGCCGATCCGGCCTTGGCCGACATCTTGGAAGGTCACTTTCGTCCTGGTTTTTTTACCGGCGTATCCACCGTGGTGATGAAGCTCTTTATGGCCGTGTTTGCGGGCAAAGCCCAAGGCTCTGCCGTGTTTGGCAAGAAGGACTACCAGCAACTTTTAGTCATTCAGCAAATGGTGCGCCAGTTCGCTTTGCCCATCACCATCCAAGGGGCAGAGACTTGTCGCGACGCCGACGGGCTGGCACTAAGTTCACGTAATGGGTACCTGAATGATAGTGAAAGGGCCGAGGCTCTGTACCTGTCAATTGCTCTGCGCAAACTGGGCCAAAACGCACAGGTCTTTGCAAACTCACTGCAAGCCCATTTACCCGACTTAGAAGACAAAGCCATAGAAGGTCTTCGCAAAAGAGGCTGGCAACCAGACTACCTCACCGTGCGTCGGCGCTCTGACCTGCGGGCACCACAAACAGGAGATGCGCTGGTGGTTCTGGGCGCGGCCAAGTTGGGGAACACCCGTCTCATTGATAACTTAGAAATTTGAGGACTGCTTCTGGTAACTGATTTTCAACACACTCGGTCAGGGTCAAAAAAACGTACTAATTATCCATCATTGGTTCGTCTAAAGATGGCAGGTCAGTAGCCAATCCACTGCATCCTTGGCACTTCTGTTATAACAAAAAATCGGTATTAGAATAAAAACCCAATCGCAGAGTTGATCCAGCATTACGGGTTCGACTGCTGTTTAATTAAGTTCGAGAAAATTGGCTATGAAAATCAAAAGAATTGCGGGTAGCTTGGGCGCTGAAATTTCTGGGGTTGATTTAACGCAATCCATGTCGCCAGATTTAACGAAAGAAGTTCGTGATGTATTTTTAAAAAACAGCGTCATATTTTTTCGCAATCAAGCGCTCACTTCGCAACAATTCATGAACTTTGCCAAAGCCATGGGCGAGCCCATTGAATATCCCTTCGTCAAAGGCTTCGAAGACTTTCCGCAAATCATCGAAGTGAAAAAGTTAGAACACGAGAAGGTCAACTTTGGTGGTGTATGGCACTCTGACACTGCTTATTTAGATATACCGCCCATGGGTTCGATGTTGCTTTCGAAAGAAATTCCCCCTTATGGCGGTGACACCTTGTTTGCTTGCCAATATGCCGCTTACGAGGCCTTGTCAGACACCATGCAACGTTTGTTACATGGCTTGAAGGGAGTCAACACCTCGGCCAAAGCAGATGTTTCCAAAACCAGGGAAGATCGTATCAAGTCAGATGGCATTGAATCTTCCCCCAAAAGTTTCAGTAGTTCGCATCCTGTGGTTCGCACTCACCCCGAGACTGGCCGCAAAGCGCTCTACGTCAATGTGGCGCACACCGCTGGCATTGAAGGCTTAACAGACAAGGAAAGCGCATCCTTGTTGTCCTTTTTGTTTGAGCATCAAGTCAAGCCTGAGTTCACCTGCCGATGGTCTTGGGAGCCAGATGCAGTCGCATTTTGGGACAACCGTTGCGCACAGCACAATCCCGTGAACGACTATCATGGCTTCCGCCGCGTCTTGCACCGGATTACGCTGCAAGGCGATCAACCCATTTAAAGTATTCATGACCAACGCATCTGAAAACATGCAGCAGAGTCCGTATCAGGTGCCACCGTTTGAATTAAGAGGCAATCGCTTCAAGCCCCTGACATGGGAAACCATGTCGCCTTAACAGCAACAAATGACCCGTGCTGTTTTGGGCGGGAAGCGTGGCAACATGCAAGGCCCTTACAACGTCTTGTTGCGAAGTCCTGAAGTAGGACATCTTGCGCAGTCGTTTGGGGCCCACACTCGCTTCAATTCGTCTTTGCCTCTCGCACTCAATGAGTTGGCCATTTTGCTGGTGGCGCGTGATTGAACGGCCCAATTTGTATGGTGGGCCCATCGCCGAATTGCTGAAGAAGCTGGCCTGCCAGTGGCGCTGATTAAAGCGATTGCAAATCAAACGCCGAAGCCCAAGAACTTGCCCGCAGATGTCAATTCTGTCTTTGAATTTTGCAATGAGTTAATTCAAACTCGAAAAGTCAGTGATTCAACGTTTGCCGAAGTTACGAAACATTTTGGTGAGCGTGGCGTTGTTGACCTTATGGCCACCATGAGTTACTACACATTGGTTTCAATGTCCCTCAATGTCGATGCGTATCCTTTGCCAGATGGCGTGGCGCCAGAGTTGGCAGCCAAGCATTAAATTGAATTTCGTGCCCCTCGGAGTTTGCTGATGACCTTTTCAAACTGCTCGGGTAATGCTTGTTTCATGTCTGTGTCGCCAAGTTCATCAATGACCTGCTGCACCCGACGTTCGATAATTCGTCGAAGCCTGTAGCGCGCCCGATCAATTTGAATTTTTTGTTGTTCACCCGAAGTGATAAGCCAATTTTGGTGACGGTCAATTTCTTTTGACAGCGCCACAATACTTTCCGGTTTGGAATTTGAAACCAATAGCACTTGAGGGTGCCATTGCACCTTGGTTATTTTTCTCAAAGCTGTGATTCGCTCAATGTCTGCGGCAGTTCGATCTGCACCTGAAAGGTCAGATTTGTTGACCACAAAGATGTCGGGCATTTCCATGATGCCTGATTTCATGGCTTGCACCATGTCGCCGCTGTTGGGTAAAAGAACCAACACCAGCGTGTCGACTTGTAAACGCACTGCATATTCGACCTGGCCGACGCCAACGGTTTCAATCAAGACTTCATCAAATTCAAAGCTGTCCATGAGGTCCAGCATTTCTGGAAGGTTGTCTGTCAGTCCGTCGGCAGTACTTCTTGAGCCTAGCGAGCGAATGAACAGTTCAGCGCTCCCTGGTAATTCATCCATGCGGATTCGATCGCCTAAGATAGCGCCACCGGATTTTGGACTGCTGGGGTCTATGGCCAAAATACCTAATCGTTGCACAGCACTTTCTCGAATGAGGCGGTGCATTGCAAGCTGACCGCCCAATGTGCTTTTGCCGGAGCCCGGCGCACCCGTCAGGCCAATACGCTGGGCTTGATGCTTTGCGGCATCAGACGGCATTTTGTCCAGCATCTCCTGCGGACTGGTATTTGCCAGGGCTGTCAATTGGCGTCCCAATGCAAATCGATTCAGCTTTGTGCGTTGCTCAGAATCGCTCAAGTTAGAGCCTCCTTGGGCTTTCCAAGAATGACTTCGTGATGTTCGTCAAGCAAGGGTGGCAATCGGTATTGAGGTTGATACCCATTAAATCGTACAAGGCTTCCAATGGCGCGCAAAGGAAGCGTTTGCTCTCCCGAGTCGTTGACGAGATTAACCACAAGTCCGCGTGCTGATGTGAGTTCGCTGTCTAGCGCCTGGTTAAGTGTGCTCACTTCGGAAACGACCAGCCCTAGCGGTGCCAAACGCTTGACCCAAATTTCAGCGCTTTGAGTCTTTAGAATGGCCATGATGGCTGTTAACACGACATCTCTGTTCTGACGTCTTGATGCCATACTTGCAAATACTTCGTCTGTAATCCACTCAGGTTTTCCAATTTCATGACAAAATTTTGCCCAAAATTTGTCATGGGTGATGAACAACGTTAGCCAGCCTTTAGCGGTTAGAAAAATTTGCGCAGGCACCATGTAGGGGTGTGATGAATGAGCGTAACGTTTAATCTCTTCGTTTGCATTCAGGGATGCACCCACCAAATAGTTGAGCTGTGACAACATCACGTCATACATCGCCACATCCACTTGGCCGCCCTTTCCTTCTACAATTTTTGCCAAAAGCCCCATGGCTGCCACCATGCCGGCTGAGTTGTCTACAGCCGAATAGCCAGCCTTGGTGGGTGGCGCTGAGGGGTCCCCAGTCAGTGACATCACGCCTGTAAGAGCTTGTATGACGTAGTCATATGCTGGATTTTCTGAATAGGGGCCTTCTAGTCCGTAACCAGTGAGTGCAACGCACACAAACTTCTGATTGTGCATGCCGAGGCTGTCGTAGGTCAGTCCCAGTTTGCGTATGGCTGACGGTCGTAAATTGGTGATCAGCGCGTGAGAGTTGGAGACTAATTTTTCAAGTTCCTGCCGCCCCTCATGACTTGCCAGATCTAACACAATGCTTTGCTTGTTTCTGTTCAAACTTGCAAAGTAGGCGTTGTGGGGGCCAATAAAGTGAGGGCTAACGTGACGCGCAATGTCGCCATTGCGAGGTTCGATTTTGATAACTTCTGCCCCCATGTCAGCCAGTAACAAGCCGCAATAAGGCCCAGCCAACATGTGGCCAACTTCAATGATGCGAATGCCCGCCAGCGGCCCAGCGGAAAAACCCGTTGGCTTGTTCATGAAAGTTGAATCGCTAGTTCTTGTACGACTTCTTCCAAGGACATATCAGCAGTAAATACAGCAGCAACTCCCAGCTGACTGAGGAACGCATGGTCAGATTTGGGAATGGTCCCGCCCACAAAAACCTTGACGCTGTCGGCCTTGAGATTTTTCAATTCAGCCATGACGTTTTCTACCAACTCTTTGTGACTACCCGACAAAATGCTGAGACCCACAGCATCCACACCTTCGTCAATTGCAACTTGTGCAATTTGCAATGGGCTTCGTCGCAAACCTGTGTAGATGACTTCTGCGCCGGCATCGCGAAGCGTTAAGGCGATTATTTTTGCACCAATGTCATGACCATCTAGTCCTGGTTTGCCGATCAAAATACGGCGCCCCGCCAAGGGCATGGTTTGTGTGTTGTTGCTCATAAATTGACGGGCTCCTGAAATTCGCCCCATTCTTTTTTCAGACAAGCCACCATCTCACCCACAGTAGCGTAGGCATGACAGCAGTCGACGAGGTAAGGCATGACATTGACTTTGTCATCTGCAGCCGCTTTTGAAAGTTGAGCCAATGAATGGTCCACTTGCACTTGATCACGGGAATTGAGTGTGCGTTCAAATTTTTCTAACGCGCGTTGTGCGACGGTGGGATCGAGTTTGAAAACATCACCGACACCAATCTCTTCATCGGCTTTGCGAAAATGGTTTTGACCCACCACCACATTCTTACCACTGTCCGTATCGACTTTTCTTTCTAAACCACGTCTGGCCAAACGAAGTTGTAGCCATCCATCTTCAATTGCTTTGGTTACGCCGCCATAGGCATCAATCTCATGCATGATGCCCAAAATGGTTTCTTCCATCTTGTCGGTGTATTGCTCCAGCACGTAGCTTCCACCCAAGGGGTCGACGCTTCGAGCGATGCCTGACTCATAGGCAATGATTTGCTGTGTGCGCACAGCCAGTTCGGCACTGAACTCGGTTGGAATTTGGAAGGCTTCGTCCATGGCACATGTAAAAATAGACTGTGCGCCTCCAAATACTGCGGCCATGGTTTCAACGGCCACTCGCACCACATTGTTGTAGGCTTGCGGCGCCACTAAGGAAGAACCACCGCAGACCACACCAAATCGAAAGTGTTGTGCTTTGGGATCTTGAGCACCATAGCGTTCCTTCATCAGCTTGGCCCAAATTCGGCGTCCCGCGCGGAACTTGGCAATCTCCTCAAAGAAGTCCATGTGAACATAGAAAAAGAAGGACAAGCGCTTTGCAAACTTTTCAATGTCTCCGCCGCGGCTGTTCAATTCATCAACATACGCCAAGCCATTGGCCAAGGTATAGGCCATTTCTTCAGCAGCCGTCGCACCTGCATCTCGAACGTGTGCGCCCGCAATGCTGATGGGGTTGAAGCGCGGTGTTTCGTCGTTGGAATACAAAATGGAATCGGCAATGAGACGCATAGAAGGCTTGACCGGAAAAATCCAAGTGCCTCGTGCCACGTATTCCTTCAAAATATCATTTTGAATGGTGCCAGTCAGTTTGGAGCGGTGCACACCTTGCTTGTCGGCCACAGCCAAATACATGGCGTAGATGATGGCGGCCGTACCGTTGATGGTGAAGGACGTGGATATTTTGGAAAGGTCTAAGTCTTTGAAGAGAATTTCTGCTTCAGAGAGATTCGACAGTGACACGCCCACTTTCCCAATCTCGGGTCTGGCCATGGGGTGAGTGGGGTCGTAGCCGCACTGTGTTGGTAAATCGAGCGCAACCGACAAGCCTGTTTGGCCCTGGGCTAAAAGAAATTTGTAGCGCTCATTCGACTCTTCTGCAGTTCCAAAACCAGAGTACTGCCGAATGGTCCACAAGCGGCCTTGATAGCCATCTGGAAAAATACCGCGAGTGAATGGGTATTCTCCTGCCTTGCCAATTTTGTCGGCGTTCACAGCGCCAGCGTCGACGCTGGCGGGAATTTCAATGCCACTTCGACTGACCTTGTCGAGCTGAGGTTCAGAAAATGATGCCACTGCTGTTCACCTTTGAAAAATTGATTTGTTAAGCGCTGGTTTTTTTGAGCAGCTTTTCTGCGGCTGCCCAATGGTCGTCATGCAACCAAGTGCGGACCAAATGTTGCTCTTCGATATCCCGGTGCTCAGCCCAACTGCTGTTTGAACGAGCGGCGATGGCTTGTGCCTTGATGCCGCGAAGCACAAGCGTTGAGCAATGGTTCAGCGGTTTCAAAAAGGCTGCAATGTCTGACCCGTCAACGCCATCCGAAAGGATGGCGTCGGCCAAACCCCAAGATTGAGCGGTGGCTGCGTCAATCAGTTCGCAGCGCGTCATCATGCGCATGGCACGAGCGGGGCCCACCAGTTTGAACAAATCGGGGCCGCCCCCCCATGCCGAGGTGATGGCCAGCTTGGCTTGGATATAACCGATCCGCGCATGCGATGCCATGAGGCGCATGTCACAGGCAGCCGCCAACTCGCCCCCACCGCCAATGGCATCGCCATTGAGCAGTGCGATGACCGGGACTGGACATTGGCGTATTGCTTGAAGTGAACCAAAAGCGTCCGTCATCATGGTGTGGACAGCGTGTGCGTCGCGCACGTTGGTAAGTTCTCGCAGGTCACCGCCAGCTGCAAAGTATTTGTCGCCGGCGCCAGTGATGACGATGTACCGCACATGCGCTTGTTGACCCAGCGCTCTTACATGGGCCGCCAAGTCCAAAAGTACCTGTCGTGCCAGTGCGTTGTGCTTTTCTGCGCGGTTAATGGTGAGCCAAACTGCGCCCTCTGGCGTTTCTCGCGTTTGTATTTGGCCCGCTTGCCCTGACGTTGGTGCTGGTGAATTTGAATGTTGCATTGGAAGAGATGGTATATTTCAATAATTCACATGCAAGAATAGTTGTTCGATAAATCGAACAAACTTTAATTTAAATGAAAAGAAAATCAACATTAAAAGAACTTGTTCCAAATATCGAACAAGTGAGTGCATCAGGTACAGCCGTAACTGCGATCGGACGCATGTTGGACATCTTGGATGCATTTCAACGTGTTCAAAAACCGCTGTCTCTTACTGAGTTAGCAGAAATGACGGCCATTCCCAAAAGCAGTTGCCACGCCATCGTGGCAACGCTGATCGCGCGGGGTTTTTTGTATTCACTCACGCGACCCCGTGCTTTGTATCCAACTAGGCGTTTGCTGGATGTGGCCCGTGATATTCATGCGCATGACCCCTTTGTGGAGAACGTCATGCCAATGTTGGAGCGGCTGCGGGACAGTACCCAAGAGACAATTATTTTGGGCAAGCGTCAAGGCAATTCTGTGATTTATTTGCAAGTGTTTGAGAGCCTGAACTCCATCAGGTATTCGTCTAAGTCAGGAGAGTTCAAACCCTTGCACGCGAGTGCCATTGGCAAAGCCTTGATGGGCAGTCTGAAAGAAGCTGAATTGCGCAGTCAACTCTTGGGTCGAGATTTCAAACGCATTACCGAAAACACCATCACAACAGCAGACGATTTGATTGCCGATATTTTGGCCAGCAGAAAGCGCGGCTACTTTGTGACCCGCGGTGAAAACGTAACCGATGTGTGGGCCGTGTCTGCCTTTTTGAATGTCAACTCAGAAACCTTGGCCGTGGCCGTTGCAGGGCCCAGGCATCGGATGGAAAGCAAGGTCATAGAACACGCGCAACAGTTGTTGTCGACGTGCGGCATGATTTCAAGGCAGTTGGCTTGGAATTAAGTTGTCTTACATCTGAAGCTTTGAAAAAACCAGCTTAGACATACTTAGTTGGGGGTAAGCACAATCCTGCCTACGGACTTGCCGTTCTCTAAATCGCTCAATGCCTCATTCACTTCGCTCATGGGTCGGCGTGTGAGAGGAATGCCAGGAAGCTGGCCATTTCTTGAAAACTCCACCAGCTCTTTGAGCTCATCGAATGTGCCTACGTGAGAGCCCCGAATGGTAAGGTTGCGCGGTGAAAGCAAGGGCAAGGCAATTTCTAAGCTCCCACCCATCAATCCCACCACCACAATGACAGTGCCTTTGACGGCTACACCCATGGCCAGCGAAGCTGTTGTTCCGCTGCCCACAAAGTCAATCACACCTCGAATAGGGCCACCCGCTGCAGCCTTGAGTGCAGCCGCTGTGTCGGGTGTGCGATTGTCAAAAATAACATCGGCGCCTTGTTGTTTGGCGGCTTCCAATTTGATGGGGTCAATGTCGGCCACCACCAAACCTGCCTTGGTCACTAGACGTGCTGCAGCCAGAGCAGAGAGTCCCAAACCGCCTGCGCCAATGAGCAAAATGCGATCGGTGGGTTTCATGGGGGGCATTTTTTTCAGGGCGCCAAATGCCGTCAGGCCAGAGCATGCCAAAGTGGCTGAAGCATGCATATCGAGCTGGCCAATGTCAATCAGGTATCTGGCATCGGGTACCAGCACATATTCGCTAAAGCCACCATCAGCTTTGGCGCCTAAGCTGCGTTGGGCTTCGCAGTCGGTATCGCGCAAATCTTGGCATGCATCACACTTGCCACACCCAATCCAAGGGTAGACCAGCACGTTGGCACCCGTCCAGGCCTGCTTTACGCCTTCGCCCACCTGAAACACCGTACCGGCTATTTCATGACCCAAGGTCATGGGCATTTTGGCGCCGTACTGGGCTGCAGTGAGTCTTTTGCCACCACCCAAATCGAAGTAGCCATCGCGCAGGTGGATGTCGCTGTGGCACAAACCAGCAGCGCCCACTTTAACCAACACCTCGTTTCCACGAGGTACGGGCATGTCGACTTGCCTAGCTTCTAAGGGTTGACCCCAGTCTACGATTTGATAGCTCTTCATGGGCATGACTTTGAAATCAAAAACCCAAATGCTATCCCCCTATGCGCTTGGGTACAAGTCGAATTTCCTTAACCTTTGTTCAATGATTAAATTGCCTTATTGGCATGATGCTTAAAGCGATAGGGCGCCTTAGTCTGAACAATTCTTCAGTAAAAGTGAATTCACAGTCGCCATCAAACTTTGGATACTGCTTGATACGTTTCCTGCAAGCCTCAAAGTTGCTAGGAAAAATTTTTCAACCTTGGAGACATGATGAAAAAACAATTCAAGACCTTGTTGGGTGCCTTGCTAAGTGCTTCGATGCTGATCTTTGGTTTAAACGCTGCAGCCCAATCTTGGCCTAATCGGACCGTGCGCTTGGTCATTCCTTTTGGTGCCGGCGGGACGGCAGATGTCACAGCGCGGGTCATTGCCCAAGACTTGTCACAGCGTTGGGGCCAACAAGTCTTGGTAGACAACAAACCTGGTGGCGATACCGTTATTGCGGCCGCTGAAGTTCTGCGCGCAGCGCCAGACGGGTACACCTTGCTGATGGCCATCAACAGCACCCTGACATTGACGCCCCACACCCTGGCGAAAGTGCCTTACGATCCTGTCAATGATTTCACCTATGTAGGCCAACTCACCTCGGTGCCCATGTTGTTGTTGGTGAGCGATACATCGCCTGCCAAAAACTTGAATGACCTGATAGACATGGCCAAAGCGCGGCCCAGTGATTTGAATGCTGGCGGTCCTGCAACAGTGACACAACTGCTTTTAGAGCAATTTGCGCGGCAGGCAAAAATCAAATTCACTTGGGTGCCTTACAAGAGTGGCCCAGACACCACCAAAGCCCTCATGGGCGGTGAAATTCAATTGGCGGTCGATGCTGTTCCCAACAATCTACCCTTTATTCAAAACGGCAAATTCAAAGCCTTGGCAGTGACCACACCCAGTCGCTTGAGCACCTTGCCCAATGTGCCAACCTTGCTAGAACTCGGAATGAAAGACCAGCGCGTCAGCCTATCGCATATCATGCTGGCACCGCGTGGCATGACACCCGCTTTGCTGAAGAAGATTCAATCCGATGTGCAAGCTTCGGTGACTTCCGATGCGGTGAAAGACAAATTGTTGAGCTTGGGTGTTCAAACCAATTGGCGTGATGGTGTTGAGCTTGCAAAATCGGTACAACTTGAAAGTCCCGCTACGGCTACCTTGGTGCAAGAACTCGGACTCAAACCTTAAATTGTTTTGCCTTCATTTTTAATTGATTGATTTGCCATGCGCACTGACTTGAGTCCCTTTCATCTTGCTCACCCAGACAAGCTCTTTATTGGGGGCCAATGGATTGCGCCCTCAGGTTCGCGCAGGATCCAAGTCATTGATTCAGCGACTGAGGATCCTTTTTTGAGTGTGCCGGAAGCGGAGGAGGTCGACGTCGACCGCGCAGTGGCCGCTGCTCGAAAAGCATTTGACGAAGGGCCCTGGCCCCGCATGACGCCTGCCGAACGGGCCGTTTACATGCGCGCCATTGCTGATGAGTTAGACCGTCGTAGCGAAGATTTAGCCCGCGTTTGGACCACTGAGTCCGGCGTGGTGAACAGCGCTGCTCGCGTCACAGCCAAAACGCTGGGTGATGCTTATCGCTATTACGCCAGTTTGGCCGACACATTTCCCTTCATAGAAAAGCATCACCCCAAAGGCGGCGGTAATTTTGGATTGCTGGTTCGAGAACCAGTGGGTGTAGCTGCTTGCATCATTCCTTGGAATGGCCCACTGCGGCTGATGACTTTCAAAGTTGCACCTGCGCTCATGGCCGGTTGTGCTGTGGTTTTGAAAGCCTCACCCGAGGCGCCAAGCTCACCTTATTTGATGGCTGAAATTTGTGAAGCAGCAGGTCTTCCGCCTGGCGTTTTCAATGTGCTCACCGCAGACCGACAAGTGTCTGAATACTTGGTGCGCCATTCAGGGGTTGATAAAGTTTCGTTCACTGGCTCAACTCTGGCAGGCAAGCGAATTGCCTCCATCTGCGGCGAACGAATTGCGCGTGTTACCTTAGAGTTGGGCGGAAAATCTGCAGGCATTGTTCTCGATGACTATGACCTTGACTTGGTGGCCCAGTCACTTTCCAAAAGTGCAACCTATCTCACAGGTCAAGCCTGTTCTTCGTTAACACGCATCATTGTTTCTAAACATCGGCAGTCTCAATTGCTTGAAGCCATGGCGAATCATTTTGGTCAAATTAAAGTGGGCGACCCCTTTGATGCGCAAACTGGCATGGGTCCTTTGGCCACAGCCAAACATCGTGAGCGGGTTGAGGGCTTCATTGCAAAAGGCTGTGATGGTGGAGGCAAGCTGGTGACGGGTGGTAAACGGCCGCAGCACACCCCGCGCGGTCATTTTGTGGAGCCAACTGTATTCGGCAATATTTCCAACAATTCAGTCATTGCACGGGAAGAAATTTTTGGGCCTGTACTGTCGGTTATTCCAGTGGAGAACGAACAAGCCGCCGTTTTGACAGCCAACGATTCAGTCTATGGTCTTAATGCATCTGTGTTCACACACGATGCCGAGCGGGCCTACGCCATCGGCCGTCAACTGCGAACTGGAACAGTGGGCCAAAATGCTTTTCGCAGTGATTTCAGCATTGCCTTTGGCGGCTTCAAACAATCTGGCCTGGGCCGCGAGGGCGGGGTGGAGGGGTTGTTGCCATACCTAGAAACCAAGACCCTCATCTTGGATGAATTGCCCGCTTTTTTGCGCAATTAAATTAGGCTTTTAAAACCTCATTGCACATATCAACGAAACGCTGGGAGGCCGTCGACAAAGAATGGCCTCGCATTGAAATAATGGCAATGGTGCGAGACATGACGGGGCGAACGATATTGACCACTTTGAGAGACGTCTGTCGAGGCACTGCCACCTTTGGCAAAATGCCCACACCTAAGCCCGCTTCAATCATGGCGGCCATGGTACTGACGTGCGTGAAGTCGTAATTGCGCTCAAGACTGATCTTGTTTTTGAGGAGGACTTCATTCAATTGTTGTTGGAATTGTGAAGAACCCAGCATCAACAGAGAAGGTGAGATTTTGGTGAGTTCCCTTAAAGAAACTCCGTTTTTATCGGCCAGTGGATGGTCTTCTGGGACCAAGGCCACGTAAGGGTCTTCAAACAGAGGTGTGCATTGAAATACCCCTATTTTTTCTGGCATGGGCCCAATGCCAAAGTCAACCTCTCTTTTTCGAATGGCTTCCAACAATTCAGGTTGAGCCGTTTCTCGAATGCCCACAGAAATCCCTGGATAGTTTCTGGCAAATTCGGTCACCAGTGTGGGCAGGCGGGTACTTGCCACTGTCGGCACACATGCAAAAACCAAATTGCCTTGTTGCGCATTGGCCGCTTGCTCAATGCTTAACAGTGCAGCATCAATTTCGGCCATCGCTTTGCGCGTGCTGATCATTAACTTTTCGCCTTCATGGGTTAGCACCACTTTGCGGGTGGTGCGCTGCAGCAAAGCCACACCCAAGCGTTCCTCCAACTGCTTGATCTGCATGCTCACAGCTGGCAAAGAGATATTGGTTTGCTCTGCGGCCTTGCGAAAGCTCTCGTTCTCTGCCACGGCCAGAAAGGTCGATAACACCTTGAGATTCACTCGCATTTGAATTTCCTTTTAACAATTGCTCAGATTATTTGACTTGTTGTCTGGCATTCACCGGCATAGGATAGGTCATCCAAAGGACAGGAGGCCAAGAGTGGCACGCAAGCAAAAGAGTATACGGACAGACATTGGGTGGAGCGACGCCTCGAGCATCACACTCTTTGGCAAGGATTTCCCCAATGAAATTCTAGGCCACCTGAACTTAGGAGACATGGGCTTTTTGGAGCTGACAGGCCGTTTTCCCAATCCCAATGAATCTCGCATGTTCAACGCCATGGTGGTTACTCTGGTTGAGCACGGCATTACACCTAGCGCTTTGGTGGCCCGCATGACCTATTTGGGGGCACCAGAGTCGCTACAAGGCGCCGTGGCGGCCGGCTTGAATGGTTTAGGCACCGTGTTTGTGGGCAGCATTGAGGGTGCTGCCAAGCTCCTTTATGAAACCATGCCTTCTAAAGAACCTCAGCAGGACCTCCAAGCCTTGGCGGTGAAGGTGGTCGATTCTTACAAAAGCCGCGGTGCCATAGTGCCGGGAATTGGGCATCCTTTTCACAAGCCAATTGATCCCCGCACACCCCGTCTGAAGCAAATTGCAGTGGAAACCGGATTCGATGGACCTTATCTCAAGCTGATGGACGCCGTGGCTGCCCAAGCCAGTTTGGTCTCAGGTAAACCCATGCCGATGAACGCGACAGGTGCCATTGGTGCACTTTGCTGCGAGATGGGGTTTGATTGGAAGATTTGTCGCGGTTTGGGCGTGATGGCGCGCGCGGTGGGCTTGGTGGGACACATCTTAGAAGAATCGCGCAACCCCATGGCGCAAGAGGTATGGCATCGCATTGAAGAAGTGGCCACTGAACACATGCGGCCCAAACAGGATGACGAAAAATGAAGTCAGGATTTGCCAAAGATAAAGTCGTCTTGGTCACAGGGGCAGGCGGCGGTATTGGCCGTGAATTTGCACTTGCATTGGGCCGCGAAGGTGCCAAGGTCGTGGTCAACGATTTAGGTGCCTCTTTGGACGGTGTTGGCACAGACAACAAGCGTGCCCAAAGCGTGGTTGATGAAATCAAGGCTGCTGGGGGAGAAGCCATAGCCAATGGTGAAAGCGTGGCGGATTGGGATGCGGCGGCACGCATGGTGCAACTGGCCGTAGACACTTATGGGCGCATCGATTGCGTGATCAACAACGCAGGCATTTTGCGCGATCGATTTTTCTTCAATATGTCCAAAGAAGATTGGCATCAAGTCATTGATGT